>CAZZYE010000651.1:0-4988 GCA_964658145.1 uncultured Stigonema sp. | reverse complement strand
TGAGAATATTAGTCCAATCTCTTACAAAAGAAGCAGGAAACTCTTAACTCTTAACAGGGAATTATAAATACGAACTTCAGTTGTGGGAGTAGCGCCCACTTAAAAAAAGATGTTTTAAGGGGAAGAAAATCTTGGTTTTTGCAGCGACCACTGGAGTTGGGTGGATGAATTGTGGTTTAAAACCCCGATTTAAACCTTTGGAGCATAACGAAAAATTTTCCTTGCTTGAAAAGAACTACCTCTGGATGGGGTATTCTGACTCCTAGATTCTGACTAATGACTCCTTTTCATATATAGCGCTTCTCGTTTGGATGCAATACACCGTAAGGGGACAACATTGTTGTGCCCCTACAAGCAACACGCCAGTCGCCTAGGGAGGGAAACCCTCCTGCGGCACTGGCTCTGCTATAGGACTACTATTTGATTATTGAACAGATACGTAGATACGTAGGGTGTGTTAGCGGGAGAGTACGGCACCAAACCCCACGAGAATGGTGCGTTACGACTTCGTCTAACGCACCCTACAATACCTAACCTTGTTCAAAAATCAAACCGGATTCCTATATATATCAGTATAATGACACCGACCTACTTAGTTGAGAGATGGCAATGAGTCAAGTAAATTTAAACTCGGCAATAGCAATTATTGCTATTTCGGGTCGTTTTCCCGGAGCAAAAGATATTGATTCGTTTTGGCAAAATTTGCGTGATGGTGTGGAATCAATTTCTGGGTTTACAGACCAAGAACTGTTAGATTCTGGCGTTGATTACGATTTGTTAAAAAATAATAATTATGTCAGAGCTAAGGGTATTCTGCCAGATATAGATTTATTTGATGCGAATTTCTTTGGTTATAGTGCATTAGAAGCTGAGATCATAGATCCGCAACAACGCCTGTTTTTAGAATGTGCTTGGTCAGCTTTAGAAAAGGCAGGTTACAACCCAGAAACCTACGAGGGTTTAATCGGGGTTTACGCTGGTGTGGGGATGAATCGTTATTTGCTTAACAATATCTATCCCAACCGTAATTTTGTAGAGACAGTTGACCCATTCCAATTAGCAATATCCAGCGATAAAGATTTTTTACCAACACGAGTCGCTTATAAACTGAATTTGACTGGTCCGGCGGTAAATGTGCAAACAGCTTGTTCTACTTCTTTGGTTGCTGTTCACTTGGCTTGTCAAAGTTTGCTCAATGGCGAATGTGACATGGCGTTGGCTGGTGGTGTTTCTGTGGATGTTCCCCAAGTGGGTTATTTGTATCAAGATGAGATGATTCTTTCTCCTGATGGACATTGTAGGGCTTTTGATGCCAAAGCACAGGGAACTGTTGGCGGTAGCGGTGTGGGAATTGTGGTTTTGAAAAGGTTACAGGATGCGATCGCTCATCGTGACTACATCCATGCCATAGTAAAAGGCTCGGCTATCAATAACGATGGTTCCTTAAAAGTAGGTTACACTGCTCCCAGCGTCGATGGTCAAGCAGCAGTCATCACTGAAGCACAAGCTGTAGCTAGTATAGATGCGGAAACGATTTCCTATGTTGAAGCCCACGGCACCGGTACGCCTTTAGGAGATCCGATTGAAATCGCCGCTTTAACTCAAGCTTTTACTCAAACAACTCAGAAAAAAGGCTTTTGTGCCATTGGTTCAGTAAAAACCAATGTGGGACATTTGGATACAGCAGCAGGTGTGACAGGTCTGATTAAGACTGTGTTGGCGCTGCAAAATAAATTATTGCCTCCTAGTTTACACTTTCAAACACCAAACCCAAAAATTGATTTCGCCGACAGTCCTTTTTATGTCAATAGCACTCTGACGGAATGGAAAACAAATGGCACTCCTCGTCGTGCAGGGGTGAGTTCCTTTGGGATTGGGGGTACTAATGCTCATGTTATTCTAGAGTCAGCCCCAGTTATCAACAGAGGGCAATCAGGGAAAAAATATCATTTATTGATACTTTCTGCGAAAACTAATTCTGCTCTTGAAACAGCTACTGTTCATCTAGCTGACCACTTACAGCAGCATCCTGAACTTAATATAGCTGATGTAGCTTATACCCTCGGCGTTGGACGCAAGGCTTTTAACCATTGCCGGATAGTAGTTTGTCAAGACTTAGAAGATGCAGTTAAAGCTTTAAGAAGCTTAGAACCGAAACAAGTCTTTACCAACTACACCGAAGTAGCAAATCGCTCTGTGGTGTTTATGTTTCCCGGTCAGGGTTCCCAGTATGTGAATCTGACACGGGAAATTTATCAAACTGAGTCAGTATTTAGGGAGCAGGTTGATTTGTGTTCAGAAATTATCAAGCCGATACTAGGGCTTGACCTGCGGCAAATCATCTATCCAAGGGAGGAAAAAACTGATGAGGCAGCAAACCAACTACAACAAACAGCGATAGCTCAAGCTGCTATTTTTGTGATTGAGTACGCCCTAGCTAAATTATGGCAATCTTGGGGAGTGCAACCTGTAGCGGCGATGGGTCACGGTATTGGGGAATATGTCGCCGCTTGTCTCGCCGGAGTTTTTTCCTTAGAAGATGCCTTATCTCTGGTAGCAGAACGAGTCAAACAAGTTAGCTTAAATCCCCCAAAAATTCCATACATATCCAACCTGACTGGTACTTGGATAACCGCCGCACAAGCTACAAATCCTGAGTACTACACTCAACATCTGCGTTCTACAGTGCTAGTTGCCCAAGGTGTAGAGAAGTTGTTAGCAACACCTGAGCAAATCTTACTAGAGGTGGGGTTAGGGCGGACATTGACTACATTAGCGCAACGGCATCCAGATAAGACAACCGAGCCTCAGGTGTTCAATTCCTTACCTGATCCCCAAGAGGAGCGATCGCATTTAGCTTGTTTATATACCACGTTGGGTCAACTATGGCTAACTGGGGTTAAGGTTGATTGGTCTGGATTCTATAGTCAGGAACATTATCGCCTTCCTTTACCTACCTATCCATTTGAGCGCCAACGTTATTGGATTGAACCACCAAGAAAAGATGACTGTGAGTCTCAACTCACACTGACTAAAAAACCAGATATTGCTGACTGGTTTTATATCCCATCTTGGAAAAGGTCGCCTGTTAGTCAACTAGGAGAAGTACAAGGCAGTATTCTACTATTTATTAATGACTGTAACTTGGGTACTCAATTAGTAAAACAACTGCAACAACACAATCAAAAAGTGATTGTTGTCCAAGTGGGAAAGTCGTTTAAAAAAGAGAATGACATATATACTCTTAATCCGCGACAACCCAAGGACTACGAAATATTATTGTTAGAACTGGGTGAAAGTATCCCTAGAACCATTCTTCATTTATGGAGTCTTGAATTAGAAGGAATTGACCAAGCTTTAGATTTAGGGTTTTACAGTCTATTATTTCTCGCTCAAGCATTTGGCAAACAAAATTTTACTGATGAGGTGCAATTAATAGTTGTATCCAACAATATGCTGGACGTAACTGGAGAAGAGGAACTACGTCCTGAACAAGCAACTCTCATCGGTCCTGTACTCACGATTCCTAAAGAATACCCTTACTTAAGTTGTCGTAGTGTAGATGTCGTTATTCCTCAACAAGGAACCCTGCAAGAGAAGCAACTTTTAGAACAGCTACAAACAGAATGTCAAATTAAATCTTCTGACCAAATTATTGCTTACCGTCAACAACATCGTTGGGTACAAACCTTTGAGTCAGTCAAATTAAATAACTCAAATGGGGGTAGACAAAGGTTAAAGGAAGGTGGAGTTTATCTAATAACAGGTGGACTGGGAGGTATTGGCTTGACACTGGCGAAATATTTGGCGCAGAAGGTGAAGGCTCAATTGATACTAACAGGACGTTCTGCTTTTCCTGACCGGATTAACTGGGAAAAGTGGCTGAATAGTCATCATGTAGAAGATAGCACCAGTCAGAAAATCCGCAAAGTGTATGAACTGGAAAAGCTGGGATCTGAGGTTTTGGTGGTGAGTGCTGATGTCACAAATTTAACACAAATGCAACAGGCGATCGCCCAATGTGGAAAAATAGATGGAGTCATCCATGCTGCTGGTGTTCCTGGAGGTGGTTTGATACAGCAAAAAACCAGGGAACAAGCAGAAAGCGTCATGGACTCGAAAGTAAAGGGGGCGATCGTGCTGGATACCATATTTAGCGATCGCCAACTAGACTTCTTCGTACTCCTATCATCTCTAAATTCAACTATCCCTGCATTGGGACAGGTAGATTATTGTGCTGCAAATACTTTTCTAGACGCTTTTGCTCACCGGAACAACTCCAGAAATAGCACATTTACCGTAACAATTAATTGGGATGGCTGGCAAGAAGTAGGAATGGCAGCTGAAGCAGCAAAGAAATTCGCGGATCAACTGAATTATGACTTTCTCCAGCAAACTTTATCGCCTACAGAGGGTATAGAAGCCTTTAGCCGCATTTTGCATAATCAACTACCACAAGTTTTAGTCTCAACGCTAGATTTTACCGCCAGACTTAACCAGGTAAGGGAATTAGTTAAACAAGAATTAACATCTCCACCAACACACTTACGACCTCAACTAAATAATTCATACGTTGCTCCCCGCAATGGGGTTGAGCAAAAAATTGCTGACATCTGGCAAGAATATTTAGGACTCAAGCAAGTAGGAATCTATGATAACTTCTTAGACTTAGGCGGAGATTCCTTGATAGCCATTCAAATTATTTCCCGATTGCGAAATATGTTTGGCATCAAATTAGCCGTAGCCAGTTTATTTGAGTCTCCCACAATAGCAGAAATAGTCGCCAACCTAGAGGAACAACAAACAGCGCAATCTACGAGATCAAATTCTAGTGAAAGGGAGGAAATAGAAATATAGCAATACCAGAAAAGATTATTTGAACCGCCAAGGCGCCAAGAACGCCAAGAGATAAATTAGATTGTAGGGTGCGTTACAATACTGCTCGGTTAAGGAAAATAGGAGGTAAAACAAAGGGAAGAGTGTTCGCG
>CAZZYE010000650.1:0-4996 GCA_964658145.1 uncultured Stigonema sp. | reverse complement strand
TTTTATTGACAAACTAAAAATTGCAGATAGGGTTGTTATTCAGGATTTTCACCCTAGCCATAATCGTTCTCTTATCGCATCAACTAGGCAAGAAGCACAAGATATTAAGCGAAAATACGCTTGGTGGTATGACGAAGAACAGTTAAGCTATATGAGATTTAAGGAAATTTTAGTCACTCGGCTTCCTGGTGTAGAAATCAAGGAAGGTAAAGACGGGTTTGGCTATGAGTAACAAGTTCGTAAATTGGTGGAGAAGTCAACAGTTTAAGTCAGCCCTGAAGCGAGGCGATACCAGACTGGCTGTGCAGCTTCTGCAAGAGATTCAAAAATCAGGTGCAAGATTCTCTTGGTTGGAAAAGCTATTTAGAGATAAGCTTCAGTTTGAACGTTCTTCACAAAACTATAAAAAAGAAGCAGAAAATTTAAGTAGTAACCTAAACGAAGCATTACAGCAGCTAGAAAATCCAGAATTACAAGTAGATCGTGAAAACGTAGACAATTTTATATTAGCGCTAAATCAAGAATTAATTGATTATATAATTAAGATTTTTAATCTGATAGAGCATGATGAAAATAAACTAAAGTGTACTGGAATTGATGAACGAATATTTGATGATTTTGAAGCTAGGCTAGTTGAATATCTCCAAGAAGAATTTAGTAAAATACCTGATGATAAACTAGTAGTTAAACTACAAGATGCTTTTGAGGACATTAATAGCCTAAAGAGTGGACACGACCCAGACTATAGTTTTAGTCTGACTCCCCATGTCTACTTTATGAAATATTTTTTAGAACATGTATATTGCACTTATTTAGTCTGGTTTCTTATTTACCAAGCTGGGTTACTACCAACTAAAGTTAACATACTTGATATTGCAGCAGGTCCAGGAACAGTTGCTTATGGTCTAGCTTTGTTTCTCCAAAGTACTAGCGGCTTTTTCTCTATGCCGCAAATGCAAATATCCTACTACTCTTTGGAAAAGCAAGATGCATTTCAATTTAGAGGTTTACAGTTTTGGAGACGATATATAGAGTCTCGGAAAACTCCCGTAAATGCTTACTTTCGCTTTGTTACTACTGAGATATTTACTTGGGATGCAAAATCTAGTAATATACCGAAGGATTTTTTTGACTTTATAGTAATTTCTCACTGCTTTTTTAACGACCATGAAAAATGTATTCAAGGAAACAGTATTTATAAGCAAATAATTCTCAATAGTTTAAAGAATCAAGGTTATGTTATTCTAATTGTCCAAGATAAAAAGTTATTCAAATATTACCATGCTAACCAATGTGAAGACCACGAACAGGAAAAAAGGTTGGTGAGCAAATTCATTGGGGAGATTGGTCTAGAGCTAGTATGGTATAAATATTTAACATCAACAGGTTTAAGAACACCTCTTAGAGGTGGTGAGTTTGGAAAATTTGCCCAAGAGAAATTACCTAAAAAACTGCATATGAGTCCGATGAGTCAGAAGTATCTTGGTCAGAAGTATCAATCACACTATACATTAGATGACTATGTAATCTTGGCAAAAAAATCGGAATAAACATAAGGGCAATGCCCACCAACTTCGGTAATGGTGGGCATTGCCCACCCTACTAAATCTATTTAAAAATATTAATAAGTTGTGAATCAACAGCGTCACCATCAAACAACAGCACAATACCCAGATGGCTGGCATGGCAAACTTAACCTAGTGTACGCCCATCGCCAAGGGACAACAGCACTAATTCACAATTCCCATCAAGCACCGCTGAAAGTGCAACGTCCATTTTATCCAGAAGGGCAAGAAGTTTGTCATAGCGTGATTTTGCACACAGCCGGAGGTGTTGTGGGGGGCGATCGCCTGAGGTGCAACTTTCACCTCCAACCCAACGCCCAGGCATTAATCACGACAGCTACGGCAAGTAAAATTTATCGTAGTAACGGCATCCAAGCAAGACAAAGCATTGAAATACAAGTTGATACTGGTGCTTGTTTAGAGTGGTTACCCCAGGAAACAATTGTTTTTAACGGTGCAATTTATCGGCAAGACTTACGGGTAGAATTAGCAACGGGAGCAAGTTGGATAGGCTGGGAAATTACCCGCTTTGGTCGCAGTGCCAGAAAAGAAAAATTTCTGCAGGGAGAGTGGCGATCGCACACGGAAATTTGGCAGCAAGGCGTTCCCTTGTGGATTGATCGACAATGGTTACCCGCCAGCGATGAAGTTTTCCACAGTCCCCACGGGTTGTTTGGAAAACCAATTGTAGGTAGTTTAGTATTTGTTGGGCAAGAGGTTTCACCAGATCTAGTAGAGAAAGCGCGAAACCTTTGGAAATTCCCCACCCGTACAGACGTTCTGCCGGAACGTCTCTTCCCCACTCCCCCTTCCTCAGCAGGGGTTACTCTTTTAGGAAATGGATTATTGTGTCGATATCGTGGTTCTGTGACTTCGGAGGTGAGAAACTGGTTTATAAGTGTTTGGCAGTTACTGCGTTTGTCTTTTTTAAGTCGTGGTAATTGTTTACCGAGGGTTTGGCAAATTTGAACCACAAAGACGCGAAGGGCGCGAAGGAAGAGGTAGGAGATGCAACTGACGCCGCAGGAGAAGGATAAATTGTTGATTTTTACGGCTGCGTTGTTAGCAGAAAGGCGTAAGGGAAGAGGTTTGAAACTGAATTATCCGGAAGCGGTGGCATATATTTCTGCTGCCATTTTAGAAGGTGCGAGAGATGGGCAAACAGTAGCAGAATTAATGAGTTATGGTACAACGCTGTTAACGCGGGATCAGGTGATGGAAGGTGTGCCAGAAATGGTGCATGAAGTGCAGGTGGAAGCGACTTTTCCTGATGGGACGAAGTTGGTAACAGTGCATAATCCGATTAGATAAAACTCACGCACTCGTAGCAAAGTATGATTCCAGGGGAAATTATCACACCATTGGGGGAAATAGAACTAAATGTCGGTCGTCCGACTGTGAAGTTGTGTGTGTCAAACACAGGCGATCGCCCAATTCAAGTCGGTTCCCACTTTCACTTTTACGAAGTCAACACCGCACTAAACTTTGAAAGAGTTCAAGCGCGAGGAATGCGTCTCGACATCCCCGCCGGAACTGCAGTCCGCTTTGAACCAGGCGACGAAAAAGAAGTCACACTCGTCCCCCTCGCCGGTACTCGCCAAGTCTACGGCTTCAACGCCAAAATAAACGGACAACTAGATTCTTAAAAAACCTTCGCGCCCTTAGCGTCTTCGCGGTTCAAAATCCTTTAGGAGTAACCATGACTTACAGAATGGATCGCCGCGCCTACGCGGAAACCTTTGGTCCAACAGTAGGCGATCTCATCCGACTAGCCGACACAGAATTATTTATAGAAGTTGAACAAGACCTCACCACCTACGGCGAAGAAGTAAAATTTGGCGGCGGTAAAGTCATCCGTGACGGGATGGGACAATCCCCCATTTCTAACGCTTCCGGTGCCGTTGATCTGGTAATTACCAACGCCTTAATTCTCGATTGGTGGGGTGTAGTCAAAGCCGATATTGGCATTAAAGATGGCAAGATATTCAAAATTGGTAAAGCCGGCAATCCTTATATTCAAAACAACGTAGATATTATTATTGGTCCTGGAACCGAAGCCTTAGCTGGGGAAGGAATGATTCTCACTGCGGGTGGTATCGACACCCACATTCACTTTATCTGTCCCCAACAGATTGAAGTTGCTATTGCTTCTGGCATTACTACCATGATTGGCGGCGGTACTGGTCCGGCTACGGGTACAAACGCTACTACCTGCACCCCAGGACCTTGGAACATTTACCGAATGCTGCAAGCTGCTGATGCCTTCCCGGTGAACCTGGGATTTTTAGGTAAAGGCAACGCTAGCCAACCTCAAGGACTGGCAGAACAAGTGCAAGCGGGTGCAATGGGGTTAAAGCTACACGAAGATTGGGGAACTACGCCAGCAGCAATTGATACCTGTCTGAGTGTTGCCGATGAGTACGATGTGCAGGTAGCAATTCACACAGATACTTTGAACGAAGCGGGGTTTGTGGAAGATACCATTGCCGCTTTCAAAAAGCGTGTTATCCACACCTACCATACCGAAGGCGCTGGTGGTGGTCACGCACCGGACATTATTAAAGTTTGTGGGGAAGCTAATGTACTACCATCTTCCACCAACCCCACACGTCCTTACACCGTCAATACCTTAGATGAACACCTGGATATGCTGATGGTGTGCCATCACCTCGATCCTGGAATTGCCGAGGATGTTGCCTTTGCCGAGTCGCGCATCCGCCGCGAAACCATCGCCGCTGAAGATATTCTGCACGACCTTGGGGCATTTAGTATGATTTCTTCCGACTCACAGGCGATGGGACGGGTTGGTGAGGTGATAATTCGCACCTGGCAAACAGCGCACAAGATGAAAGTGCAACGAGGTGGCAACGGATTAGGAACGGATGTAACGGATAATGATAATTTTCGGGCTAAGCGGTATGTTGCTAAGTATACGATAAATCCGGCAATTACTCACGGTATTGCTCAGTATGTGGGTTCCGTAGAAGAGGGAAAACTGGCAGATTTGTGCTTGTGGCGTCCGGCGTTTTTTGGCGTGAAGCCGGAGATAGTGATTAAGGGAGGAATGATTGCTTGGTCGCAGATGGGCGATGCCAATGCTAGTATTCCCACACCGCAACCAGTGCATATGCGACCAATGTTTGGCAGTTTTGCGGGTGCGCGTCACTCCACTTCGTTAACTTTTGTTTCGCAAGCGGCGTTAGAAAGGGAAATTCCCAATCAGTTAGGGTTGCAAAAAACGGCGGTTGCTGTTTCTGGAACACGCCAGTTGAGTAAGCGGGATATGAAGCTGAACGATGCGCTACCTCATATTGAAGTAGATTCGGAAACGTATGAAGTGAGGGCAGATGGAGAGTTGCTAACTTGTGAACCAGCGACAGTTTTGCCAATGGCGCAACGTTACTTCTTGTTTTAAGGGAGGAAAAAATTAA
>CAZZYE010000649.1:0-4996 GCA_964658145.1 uncultured Stigonema sp. | reverse complement strand
ATTACCCATCTTCTAAAATACATCTGCGGGGTCGGCGGATTGTAGTTTTCGCAAGTTGTGAAAATTAATTTTTTTCCAAACCGCCAAGGCGCCAAGATCGCCAAGAGAATCAAGAGAGGATTTTGGTTTTTCTTCTCTCATCAAACTGCTATTTCGACATTTGCTGCTCCAGATATGCTGTCAGCATTTTGCCTAGTAGGGCAAATTGTTCGGGAAAATGAACCGTATTGGTCAATACCCAACCATCTGACGATCGCTTCGTGTTTGTGTGTACATTTGCCGCCTAAAAAGTTATAATTATAAGTAATTGCTAAAATTACCAAGTAAATAATTATGTCAGAACTTGCTAGAGCCAAAACAAGCAGAATTGATTTGAGAGTAACTCAAGAACAAAAAGAACTCTTGGAACGTGCTGCTAGTCTCAAAGGAATTTCCTTAAGTGCTTACACACTTTTTTATGTTTTGCCAGTAGCGCAAAAAGAAGTAGATACCCATGAAAGACTAGTTTTGTCTGACTGTGACCGAGACTTGTTTATGTCAGTCATGGAAAATCCCCCAGAACTTAAGGGAGAACTTAAATCTGCTATCAGAAAGTACAGAGAAAAGTATGGAAAATGATAGTGGGGCACGATGGAATTTTTTGCCAATCGATAAAAAGTATCAAAGAGATTCATTTGATTGTGGCAAGAGTGTCTTGAATGATTATTTGAAAAAATATGCTAGGCAAAATCATAATAAAGGGATTGCTAAAACTATTGTGGCGATTCCTGCATTAGAAAGTTTAAAAGTTGATGGGTATTACACAGTCAGCGCCAGTATTATAGAGTACGAATCTGTATCTGAATCTAATAAAGGCGGGATACCTGCATATCCGATCCCAGCAATGCTGATTGGAAAACTGGCTGTAGACAATACAGTAAAAGGACAAGGTTTAGGCATAGAACTGTTAGTAAATGCTCTGGAACGTGCAGTCAGGGCTTCTCAAGAAATTGGAATATTTGCAAATGAGTAGATGCTATAGATTTACAGGCAAAGGAATTTTATCTAAAGCATGAGTTTATTCCGTTTCAGGACAAGGAACTCTCGCTTTTTCTGCCCATTGAAACAATAATAAGAGAATTTCTATAATCATATTTCGGATCTTGAGCAGGGGAGAATATTTTCATGCTTAGGGTGGTTTGCGGTTTATATAGCAAAAAGTTGGCATTGCAGGGTCTTCTTAAAGATATAGCAATCCTATAAGCCCTGTTTCTAGTTGCCAACGTCCAGATCCTCGCTCTAACATGTTGTTTGCAATCATCTTCTTTACCAACGCTTGTTTTCTCTAGCTTCGCCCTTGGAAACAGGAAACTACCTCAGCAGCAATGACGATTTATAACCGTGGCTTATAAAGAGAGTACGATCGCATTAACTATACCTGCGTATTCAGATGTCAAAAATCAAACTCTGTACTTCAAATGAGCTATTCGCAAAACTATTAAACGAAATCAGTGTGTCTACGATTCAGAAAGTAGAGTTGACCACATGGTAAGGGCGGGGGGACCCCGCCCCTACGGTTAGATTGTTGTCTACCCAAATGAATATTGCGCTTGGCAGCCTGACTCATCCTATTGCATACTTGATTATTTTTGTCAATCCGCTCATCCTAGATTATTGCTGTACTAGCATTTCCCGAACACCAAGTAGATCTAACAGATCAATGGCAATCAGTAAAGCGCGATCCGACTCTGTAGGGCTACCTGTGGGTATCGCGGTATACGTATATTTATCCTTGTTAGCATGGGTAGTGGCGATGCCTGCGGCAAGCCGCTCCCCCTTAGTACGCACTTTTGTGTAACAGATATCTTGCACCATTCTCCTCTTTCGTGTGGGGTGGGCACTGCCCACCAACGCAAAAATAGGCATTTCTGTCAATGGTGGGCGATGCCCACCCTACAAAAATAGCGTTATTGCAACTGGTGCAAGATATGATGTAAAGAACTATTAAGCACTGTGCCACGTGAGGTGCTATCCCAGATAGCAAGGGATTTTGCGCCGCGCCATTTGAGGGGCTTTGACAAGCCCGCGAATCTGTATCATATTATGGGTATTTAGTTAATTAGTTGAGAATCTATAATCTCGCCAACCTGACCCCCTGAAAAGACAGAAGTTGTGGAGTTAGCGATCGCTTGTTCGTTGTTGTAGTCTAGTTTTGCCTTCACCAAATGAAATTGTAATTGCTATCAGAGGCACAGAAAACCTGGATGATTATTTCTTTAATTTACTGATGCTACCCAACTCAGAATAGGAACATCGCGCTATCAAATATGTGGAAAGGCTAAACTTTGGTAAGCCTCCGTCTTGTCCTTCACTCCAAGTGCAAAATTAATTAATTTTTTTTAACATTCTGATTAATGCACAATCTCTTCTATCCCGATAGACAATTAGCAAAAGTATTGTGTTATAAATTACAAAATAATCCAGTGGTTTTACGAGAGGAAATGAAATGATTTCCAAGAAGTCTAGTGATAAAAACACACGAAATATAGATGAAACTCTACGGCAGTGTGTCAATGATATGCTACAAAAGTTTATAGATGAAAAGTTAAAGAATTCTCTAGAGACTTCTATTGCCGAAGCCTTAAATAATTATATAGCTACTTCTATCGATCTAGACGACCCTAAACAAATCATACGTGTGTATTACAAAAATACTGCTGCTATTCAAGAAAATAGCGCTGCAGTGCAAGAACTACACAATGAAGTTAAACAATATTTGGAGATAATACTGATAGAACAGCGTCAAAAAAATGGGGAACTTCAGCGAAAAAACCAGGCTTGGGAACAAGCTGCTATAGATTTTTTTAAGACGTTAGAAAGAGCAATAGATTGCGAAAAAGATGAAAATAAACGGTCGATAGAAAAAATATTATCTGAGTTTGAACGCACAGTCATTAACTTAGGGTTAGAGCGCATAATTCCACAGCATAATGAATCGTTGAATGAGAAATTTCACGAAGCGGTTGAGGAAGAAGAATCAGATGTTTTACCAGGTAATGTCCTAAGATGTGCAGGCTGGGGTTACAGAATTGGCGATAATGTCATTCAGAAAGCAAAGGTGGTTGTGGCAAAAGCCCCAGCAGATTGGGGAAAAGACGTTCCGGCGGAACGTCTGTACGGGAGTGCGTAGGGGCGGGGTTTCCCCGCCCTTACAGAAGTGGGGCTGATCGCAAAAAAATTATTCAAGGAGTAAGCGAGACAATGGTAAAAGATTTTGCTATCGGGATTGACTTAGGTACATCCACATCTGAAATTTGTGTATACCGGAATAATGAATCATTTCCAATTTATGAACCAGTGACAAAAGTGGCATTTATTCCATCAATTGTTGCTATTAGTAGAAAAGGTGAACTGCTGGTAGGAGAAGAAGCTCGCAGTTGGGTTGATGTATCAGGTCGTGGGATTCGTGAAGTCAAGCGGAAGATGGGAACAGGGGAAACCGTGAGGCTTTTAGATAAAGAGTACCGACCTGAAGAAATTTCTGCACTAATTCTGCGCAAACTTAAGGAAAATACTGAAGAAGCATTAGGAACCACGATTCGAGAAGTTGTACTCTCTGTTCCTGCTAACTTTCCAGATGCTGCAAGACAGGCAACACTTAATGCCGGTGAATTGGCAGGACTGAAAATTACTCGCTTGATTAATGAACCGACGGCGGCGGCTTTAGCTTTTGGCATCAAAAATATTGATGTTGAAGAACAGCTTGTGGTCTTTGATTTTGGTGGTGGCACATTAGATATTACCGTGCTGGAGATGGTTGCAGGTGTGCTAGATGTTAAATGTAGTTTTGGTAATCCTCAACTAGGCGGTAAAGATTTCGATGAGGTAATGATGGCATTGATCGAGGAGAAATTTCAAGCCGAGAATCTAGAGGCAAAAATTTCTGATAAGGCTTATGGGGCGCTGAAAGAAGCGGCAGAAAAAGCCAAAAAAGTGCTTTCTATACAGCGATCGCATCATGTAAGAATTCCTTATTTTGCTGCTAACAACGGTGAATCTGTTGACTTAGAGGTGGAAGTAACACGCCTGGAATTTGAGCAGGCGATCGCTCCTTTATTAGACAACGCAAAGCAATGTGTACGACAAGCACTTAATGCTCAGGAGCTGCGCCCTAGTGCTATCAACCGGGTATTATTAGTGGGAGGTACAACTTACATCCCTGCTGTGCGCCAATTAGTGCAACAGATGTTTGGCAAAGAAGGTGAAGCACCAGAAGTTGGTTGTGAGTTAGCTGTTGGCGTTGGTGCATCTATTCAAGCTGCTATTGTCCAAGGTTTAATCCCTAGTGACTCAGGCATTATTCTCACCGATGTTGCTCCCTTTGGATTGGGCATTGAAGTAGTCAGTGAAATTGGCAGACAATACATGCTAACCTATGAACCTTTAATTAAGCCAAATACAACCATTCCTTATTCCACTTATAAAACTTACTCTTTGTTGAGGGCAGATCAAAAGCGGGTTGAGGTTCGTTTGTATCAAGACAATACAGGCAAGGCAAAGCGCTCCTCTGATGCTATTAATACAGGCATCAGTGCAGAAATTACTGATATTCCTCCGGCTTCTGATGGCAATCCCTATCCGGTAGAAGTGGAGTTTTCCTATGACCTCAATGGGATCGCAAAGCTAAGAGCCACAATTCCCAATATTAACAGAAGTGTAGAGCTAGAGTATGCTCAATCTGCTATGCGCATGAATAGCCAAAACATAGCTGATGCAGCGAGTCGCCTCCAAGAACTGTGGAAGCAGAATGCCAAGGCGAAGGAATACGAAGGGTTAATTAATAAAGCAGAGCGGTTTATGACAGATATCCCTCCTCAAGAAAGGTCGCCACTGTCTGATATTGTTATGGATCTTAAAAAAGCTTTAATGAATGACAATACTGAAGAAATCCAAAAAACAGGCGATCGCCTAGTTGACTTCTTGTTTGACCAAGAAAACAACGGGTAATGGGGAGTGG
>CAZZYE010000648.1:0-5008 GCA_964658145.1 uncultured Stigonema sp. | reverse complement strand
TGAGCCTATTTTTACGTTGGTGGGCAGTGCCCACCCTACCCTTATTGAGAATGGTACAAGATATCAGCCACATTAGGTGTCAGTAATAGTTTTTGTAGGGTGGGCACTGCCCACCAATTGCGTAATATTGGTGGGCAAGAATTTGCTGTTTTTAGTAGCACTGCCCACCAACACCAGATGCAATTGGTGGGCAGTCGCGATGAAAAAAAATTTCACCACCAAGCAATGAAAATAGTCTTTCCCCACTCCCTTAAGGGCGGGGATACCCCGCCCCTACCTACTCCCCATTTATTTTAAGCGGTACAAATGGCAAGTGGAATTGAATTTGATTTGTTTGCTCCTCGTAACAAAGAAGCCGCTTTAATTGGCTCTTTTTCTCAATGGCAAGAAATACCAATGGAAAAAGGTGAGGATGGTTATTTTCGTACTCAGGTAGAATTAGAGGACGACGTTTATCAATATAAATTCCGTGTCCAAACCAAAAGTCCCAATTTTGAACCAGACCAATGGGTGGACGTCATTGACCCTTACGCAACAGATGTTGATGAAACGCGAACAGTCGGTATAGTGCGGATTAAAGATGGCAAACGGATTGTTGATGATTACGTTTGGCAGCACGACGACACGCAGTTGCCGGAGAATCATGAATTAGTAATATACGAAATGCACGTTGCTGATTTTACTGGTGGTGAAGTTGATTCTCACAAACGCCGAAAATATTTAGATGCAATTGAAAAGTTAGATTACCTGCGCGAATTAGGAATCAACGCAATTGAGTTAATGCCAGTAAATGAATATCCAGGAGATTATAGCTGGGGCTACACAGTCCGCCACTATTTCGCTACAGAATCCAGCTATGGTTCAACAGAAGATTTAAAGCGGTTTATTGACGAGTGTCATAGTAGAGGCATTCGAGTTTTCATTGATGGAATTTACAACCATACAGATGAAGAATGCCCGTTGTTGCTAATAGACCGTAATTACTGGTACTACGAAAACAAGCATTATCCTGAAGACCAAGCGAATTACTGGGGTCCAGAATTTAACTACGACAACTACGACGAAAAGTTAGACGTTAAGCCTGCATGGAAATATGTTGGGGATATAGTACGGTATTGGGTTCAAGAGTATCACATTGACGGAATTCGCTTTGATGCAGTGCGCCAACTAGCTAACTATGAATTTTTGGACTGGCTTGGCAAGCAAGCGAAAAAAAATGCTGCACCCAAGCCGTTTTATAACATTGCTGAACACATTCCCGATACAAGCACTGTGACGTCTCCAGAAGGACCCCTGGATGCATGTTGGCATGAAAGTTTTCGCTATTTTGTGATTCCACATATTTGTGGTGAGACATTTGAACCAGAAAAGCTCAAAGAGGTTTTAGACCCCAGACGCCAAGGTTATGCAACAGCTATCAATGCGATCAATTATTTGGCTTCTCACGATCGCGAACGTCCTTTACGAGAGCTAGGCGATCGCGGTATCTTTAACGAAGCCGCATTTGCGCGAACTAAGTTAGGAGTTGTTCTCTTAATGACAGCGATGGGCGTACCAATGCTATGGATGGGAGAAGAATTTGGCGAGTACAAACGCAAAAGTAAAACTGTGACTCAGCCAAATAAGATTTCTTGGTCTTTGCTGGAACAAGACCAAAATCACGATTTATTTGAGTATTACAAGAAACTCATTGCCCTCCGTACACATAATCGCGCCCTGCAAAGCGACAACATCGAGTTTTTCCACGAAAACGCAGATGCCAAAGTAGAGACGCGATTAATCGCGTCTCTACTAGCATACGTTCGTTGGCATGACCAAGGCGATCGCGTTATCGTTGTGGCAAATTTCTCAGACCAAAATCTCTCTGGATACAATGTAGAGACGCGACATGTCGCGTCTTTACAAGAAACGTCTCTACAAAACTGGCGAGATTTATTCACAAACACTGAGGTAGCAGCGGCTGATGGTGGTTTGGTTATTGATTTGCCGCAATATTCAGCCTTAGTATTTGTTTCTCAAACAGTTAGTTAGACAGGAACACTACTCTTGCAAACGAGGGCGATCGCATGTTGAGTTGTTTTGATGTAGCCAAATACTTTTTAGCTCAAGCTGATGAAGATGCAGGAGACTTAATCTCTAATCTCAAGTTACAAAAATTAGTTTATTACGCTCAGGGATTTCATTTAGCACTATACGATACACCGCTTTTTCCTGAATCAATAGAAGCTTGGACGCATGGTCCAGTTGTTCCGGTTTTGTATGAGTATTACAAAAAGTATGGAGCAGGCGCAATCGAGTATCCTCATGATGTAGATTTTGACCTATACGATGAGAAAACAAAAAGCTTGTTAGATGAAGTTTATTCAGTTTTTGGGCAGTTTTCTGCGTGGAAACTACGGAAAATGACGCAGGAGGAATATCCTTGGAGATTGGCGGCTCAAAAGAGTACAGAAATTTCTCATCAGTTGATGAAAGAGTATTTTAAAACTCAGATAGAGAGTGAAGAAGCGGTTTAGTGCAAATAAGCGCAAAGAAAAAGGTGAAAGGATATCTGCTAGGGAAACAACAGACATACGTCCAGAACAGCAACCACCATTGTTTTCGTTGCGTTACATGAACTCATATTACTCTATTTCACAATGTACCAAAGATGAAAAAGCTGCTTTAGCAGATACTTTACATCAACTTAGCCAACTAACATGGAGCCAAATTAAAGCTTCTCCCCGTCATGGATTGGGATACGAAAAAATTGATAGAAATGCAATTAAATCATCTATCCCCAGTCATATTAAAGATGATGTAAATTTAATTGCTTTCCGGTTTTGCAGCATGGCTCCTATGGTTGGTTATCGAGATGGCGCTGTGTTTTATATAATTTGGCTGGATAGAGATTTTACCCTCTATCCTCACTGATGATTTAATGTTCTAACGGGTTCCCCGGCTTGAAGCAAGTGGCGAACCCGAAGGGTTCTATTAATGGTGTCAAATTACAAGTGTGGGCTACTTGGCTATTGGGTGCAGTTTTGGTTGACTTAGGGGATGCGAAACTCCTTCGGAGTCGCTTCGCTAACGCTGACGAATTATCTCTCCCTTTTGATCGCATTTCTTTGGAGATGGTTTATCGTGGTCTGTACCATTTTAGCGTCGCTTACGATAAAGGTAAAGCCACAGACCCAGTTAAGTACTTCGCTGCAAAAGAAAATCAAGATTAAGGCGTGGTTAAATATCTCCGAAAGCCTGTCCTCAAGCTAGATTTATCACCTTTTCCTCTACTCCCCTTGACAAACGCGCAGTTTTCTTAACCTATCACTGATGGCCTACCATACAAGCTACTCGATTACTACTGATCGCTGCAGTATCACCGCGCGTTCGGTATTGCTTAGGAGAGCAACCCATAGTCCGTTTGAACGAATTACTGAAGGCGCTTTCCGACGCATAGCCAAGATCGAGGGCGACTGAAGAAATAGTTCTATCGGTTTCACGCAGCGTATGTCCAGCGGTTTGCATATGCCAACGGAGCAGGTAGTCAAGAGGAGCAATCCCCACCAGCATCTTAAATCTCAGCGCGAAGCTTGATCGAGACATCCCCACCGCAGCAGCTAGTTCGGGAAGAGTCCATCGCTTGGTTCGATCGCCATGCATCAATCGCAACGCACTCCCAATCTTCGGATCGGCGAATGCGCCAATCCAACCCACCACCGGACATTGTTTGGAAGCCGCATAATCGCGCAGAACTTGTACCAAGAGAATTTTAGCGAGACTTTCGGTCATCAGTTTGGTACCGAGTCGGGATGACGCCTCCTCATCCGCAAGGTAGTATAGCGTTGACCGCAAAATTGGTGCGGGGTTAGAGGCAGCTTGGATATGAAACATCGGAGGCAATAGATCGAGCAGCAACCCGCTGTTTGTATTGAGTCGGAAGCCTCCGCACACGATCGTTGTTTTCACCCCACTCCCACAACGGACAACACCGTCCTTCTCCCGATGGCGAGCCAAAATTTCCATTACATCGATTGCATCAACCTCTATATCTGTACCGATGCAGTACGACAATGCACCTGTCAACATATAGCAGTCTCCAGGATTGAGTTTTACGGGTTCTTTGTTTTTTTCGTTCTTGAGCCAGCAGCAGCCCTCAATGACTGTCCCGAATTCGATCGGCAGATGTCCGGGGAAATGCGTCGCCCACGTTCCTCCCACTTCAAAGCGAACAGACGGCGCACAGTCCACACCAACTAATGAAAGGACATCGGACAGAGGATCGCAGCAATCTGTTGGACTATCGAGCATAAATAACGGACGATTTAGTATGGATTATCCAATAGTATAGTGTAAAACTAACTGAAGTAAGCAAAGCGGTAAAAGACCTTAACACAAATGCAGGATAACTTAGAAAACATCAGCGAGGGACGAATTGTTCTGGTTACAGGCGGATCTGGCCATGTTGCGGGCTGGGTAATCATTGCTCTGCTGCAACAGGGGTATACTGTTCGCACAACGGTTCGTAACCTCGATCGCGAAGCAAGCGTGCGTGCAAACCTTGCCCTACAAGACGATGCAGACAAACGCCTGTCATTTTTCGCTGCAGATCTGCTGAACGACAAAGGATGGGACGCAGCTACAGAAGGTTCGGATTTCATTCTACATATCGCATCTCCCATGCCAATCGGTGAGTACAAAAATACGGATGTGATTCGCCCAGCTCGTGAGGGGACGCTTCGCGTATTGAGGGCAGGTGCAAAAGCAGGCGTACAAAGGGTTGTGATCACTTCATCAATACAGGCTGCACTTCCGCCTACCGATCGCGACAACGGCGTTGCAACCGATGAAAGCATCTGGACTAACCTGTCCGCCAAAGGAACTATTGACTATACGCGGGCAAAGACTTTAGCCGAACAGGATGCTTGGGAGTTCATTCGTCGGCAGGAAAGCAGTCATATGACACTTACGACTGCAGGACTTACGCAACTGGCACAAGCAATGGCGCGGCGTAGCCGCGTCGAGCGCC
>CAZZYE010000647.1:0-5009 GCA_964658145.1 uncultured Stigonema sp. | reverse complement strand
GCAATTAGCAATTCCCCAATCAACAATCAACAATTAACAAAAAACTATATGATGTTTATTGATCCACACATTCACATGAGCGCCCGCACAACATACGATTACCTGATTATGAGGGAGTCGGGAATTGTGGCGGTGATTGAGCCTGCGTTTTGGATGGGACAACCCCGTACCAGCATCGGCTCATTCCAAGATTACTTTAGCAGCTTAGTGGGATGGGAGAGATTCCGGGCTGCGCAATTTGGTATAAAGCATTACTGCACAATTGGGTTGAATTCCAAAGAAGCCAATAACGAAGCATTGGCAGAACAAGTCATGGAACTTTTGCCTTTGTTTGCCTGCAAAGAGGGTGTAGTGGCGATCGGTGAAATTGGCTACGATGACATGACCCCAACTGAAGATAAATACTTCCGACTACAGGTAGAATTAGCAAAAGAACTAGAAATGCTAGTTTTGATTCACACACCCCATCGCAACAAAAAGGCAGGCACCAGTCGCAGCATGGATGTTTGTCTTGAGCATGGGTTAAAACCATCGCAAGTCATTGTGGATCACAACAATGAAGAAACGGTGCAGGAAGTTTTGGATCGGGGTTTTTGGGCAGCGTTCACAATTTACCCGCACACCAAAATGGGGAATGCCCGGATGGTAGAGATTGTGCGCCAGTACGGGTGCGATCGCATCATGGTAGACAGTAGTGCTGATTGGGGGATGAGCGATCCTCTGGCTGTTCCCAAGACTGCCCAACTCATGTTGGATCGCGGCATCCCAGCAGATCATGTCAGAGCAGTGTGTTATGAGAATGCACTTTCAGCTTACAGCCAAACTGGTCAAATGCAATCTGCCGATTGGCTCAACCCATCACCCATCGACCAGCGACAGTTATTCAACGGTAACTCCGTACTGCGCGGACAAGACCCAGTTATAGAATCCACGCAAGAATACGCACTAATTGAATAGTCAATTGCTAATGGCTAATTGCTAATTGCCATTAGCCATTTTCTATATGAACACTACAATTTCAATTTCCCAAAGTTACCAACGCCTGTGGGCGTATTTACAGTTAATGCGACCTGCAAACATTGTCACTGCTTGGGCAGATATCTTAGCAGGTTTCGCAGCTTCGGGGAGCGTTGTGTTCATCAATGGAGCAACGCTGGCGCATCTGATACCACTTGCATGGTTGCTGCTCGCTACTACTGGTTTATACGGTGGTGGTATTGTATTCAATGATGTATTTGATGCAGAAATAGACTCTAAAGAGCGACCGGAGCGACCGATTCCCAGTGGCAGGGCATCTAGTAGAGAAGCAACTATTCTGGGGAGTTTACTTCTCAGTACTGGAGTACTAGCAGCAGCTCAAGTTTCTTGGTTGAGTGCCACTTTAGCTTGTGGCATTGCATCTGCTTGCATTCTTTATGATGCTTATGGGAAGCATCACCCGGTTTTTGGTCCGCTAAATATGGGGATTTGTCGCGGCGGTAACTTATTACTGGGCGTAAGTGTGGTGTCACCAATGGTAGCAGAGTGTTGGTTTTTAGCTTTGATTCCCATTGTTTACATAGCTGCTATTACTACCTTAAGCCGAGGTGAAGTACATGGAGGGAATGGTAGCACTTCCGTTATAGCGCTGCTGCTAATTGGCACGGTTATCGCCGGACTTTTAGGGCTGGGGTTGTTAAATAATTATCATCTACAATTCGTATTGCCATTCGTTATTTTATTGACTATGCGGGTGTTGCGACCTTTTATTATGGCTGTACGCCAACCTAGTGCAGAGAACATCCGAATGGCAGTGCGTTCAGGAATATTGTCACTTATTGTCTTAGACGCCACAGTTGCAGCTGGTTTCGCTAGTTTGCCATACGGATTGCTGGTGTTGAGCCTGTTACTAATTTCAATGGCACTGTCAAAAATGTTTAGTGTTACTTGATTCTAAAGTGTAACGATACTTATCAGGGTTATAATTAAGACAAAAAGACATGACGAGCAAGTGTATTTTAAGCATACCCCTGTCAGTGGCATTACCAAAAACTAAATATACTGTCTAAACAAAACAAAGTTTAAATTTTAAGGCTGACTCCACCAAATTAGCAAGCATAGATAATGCGCATTCTGATTTATTCCTACAACTATTATCCAGAGCCAATTGGAATTGCTCCTTTAATGACGGAACTGGCAGAAGGACTGGTGGAGAACGGTCATGAAGTGCGGGTAATTACTGGAATGCCTAACTACCCGCAGCGCCAGATTTATGAAGAGTATCAGGGTAAGTGCTTCGTTACCGAACAAAAAAATGGCGTTACCATTCAGCGGAGCTACCTACGAATCAAATCTAAACCCAATCTTGTAGATAGGCTGTTATTAGAGTTGAGCTTTGTAGCTACAAGCTTGCCACAAGCCCTCAACGGTTGGCAACCCGATGTCATTCTGCTTACAGTCCCGCCTTTACTAGTGTCTCTACCAGCAGCCCTACTAGGTTGGTTATACAACTGCCCAGTAGTGCTGAATCTCCAAGATATTTTACCGGAAGCCGCAGTCCGCGTCGGGCTGATCAAAAACAAATTGATCATCCGTGCTTTTGAAGCCTTAGAGAAATTTGCTTACGGTCGTGCACATACCATCAGTGTTATTGCTGAAGGATTTGTGGCTAATTTAGTAAGTAAGGGTGTGCCTGCTAACAAAATAGTTTGTATTCCCAATTGGGTGGATGTCAATTTTATCTGCCCCTTGCCTAAAGAGAACAACGGCTGGAAATCATCCTATCAACTTGATGGGAAATTTGTGGTGATGTACTCAGGCAACATTGCTTTAACGCAAGGTTTAGAGACAGTAGTAGCAGCAGCAGCTTTATTGCGTCATCTACCAGAAATTGTCTTTGTGATTGCAGGTGAATCAACAGCCCTGAAAAGTTTAGAGCAAGATTGTATTCGTTATGGGGCTGATAACGTTTTGCTTTTGCCGTTACAGCCGCGAGAAAAACTCCCCTCAATGCTAGCAGCGGCAGATGTAGGCTTGATTTTGCAAAAGCGCAATGTGATTTCCTTCAACATGCCTTCAAAGATCCCATTGTTACTAGCTTCTGGTCGCCCAATAGTGGCTTCAGTTCCCGCTACTGGTACTGCCGCAAAAGCTGTAAATAAAAGTGGTGGCGGCATAGTTGTTGAACCAGAGTCACCACAGGCAATGGCTGCAGCAGTGCTGGATTTATATAATAATCCGGATTTGGCGACTGGACTAGGGAAAAAGGGCAGACAGTATGCTGAAAAACGCTATTCTTTCGAGCAAGCGATCGCGAATTATGAAGCACTATTTTCTCAAGTACTTGCTACTAAATCAACTGTAGATGTCTTACCCAAACTGAATTCTCACAAATCAGTTGTCGATATCTAAAAACTAGGAACTGGCAAACAAAAATTTACGGTTATGCTTTGTTTGTAGTAAGCGCTTTAGCGCTAAAGCGCTTAGAGGATGTTTGAAAAGTCTACGGTTGTATCGAGATCAGAACTAACCCCCCTTTCCAAGGGGGGAACAACCTTCTCAAAGTCCTCCTTTTTAAGGAGGATTTAGGAGGATATAAAGTTTTTGATACATCAGCCACCACTTTTAAAACATCCTCTTACTACGAACTCATCAAAGTTAAATTTGCGTTCCTATTAGAGACTGATAAGCCAATACGGTTCAGTAGTTGTTTACCTACCGACAACTTTTGTAGAGACGCGAAATTTCGCGTCTCTACACAGCCTAAAATTCCTACCGAGCAGCCCTAGCTGAACCGTATTGACTGATAAACAGCTAAAGACCGTAATTGTAGCACTGCCGATCTACCTCTGCAATCAGCCTAACTGTAGGGTGGGCAGTGTCAACCAATTGCAAAGGCTGGTGGGCAGTGTCCACCCTACATGTTTATTTGCGCCTCAGTATCAAGAACGGAACCCTACCTACAAATTAAGTAATTTTATTCTCTGCATCTGCAATGGAGTAATAACTCAACACTCCTAACTCCTGTACAGACGTTCCGCCGGAACGTCTCTTCCTTACTCCTTACTCCCGTACTCATTATGATCCAAGACTTACTCAAACAAATTGACCATACCCTAATCGAGCTATTACGCGATCGCCTATCTTTACTAAAAGCTTCAGATCCCCCTGCCCTGGAAGCACAAATTGCCGATGTAGCACAACAGCTTGCCGCTGCTGGTATTCCGGAATCAATTTGGGTAAGTCTAGTTAACAGTTGCGATGCTGCACTTACCACCGTGACCACATCACCTGTAACTAATGTAACACGTAGAAAAATTACCATCATTGGTGGATCTGGTAGGATGGGAAAATTTTTCAGTGAGCAACTAAGAGCAGCAGGACATGAGGTTAGTGTTCTTGAAGCCGCAGATTGGGAGTATGCAGATAAACTGTTAACTCACGCCGAATTAGTCTTAGTCAGCGTTCCCATCGAACGAACAGTCTCTGTTATAAAGCGTGCAGCCAAATATATGACCCCAACTGCAGCCTTATGCGACATCACAAGTCTCAAGAGTGAGCCAGTTAAAGCAATGCTCCTCAACCATTGTGGTCCAGTCATGGGATTACACCCCATGTTTGGACCAAATGTCAAGTCGTTGGCAGAACAAAAAGTAGTAGTATGTCCAGGTCGAAACGATGAAGAATTTCAATGGTTATTAGACTTCATCAAAAGTCAGGGTGGAGAGCTGATTTTATCCTCACCTGAAGAACATGACGAATTAATGGTGATTATTCAAGCGACGCGACACTTTTCTCGATTTAGCCTTGGAGTTTTCTTAGCCTCTGAAAAAATCGACATAGACCGTAGCTTGTCAATGTCAAGTCCTAGCTATAGTCAAGAAATAGACATTGTTAAGCGTTTGTTTGCCCAAAGTCCACACTTATGCGTAGACATCATGCTAGCTACACAAGAGCGATGTCAGGCGATCGCTCGGTTAGCCCATACCGAAAGCCGCTTGGCTTCTTTGGTAGCACAGAAAAACCGAGCA
>CAZZYE010000646.1:0-5016 GCA_964658145.1 uncultured Stigonema sp. | reverse complement strand
GGGGGATAAGGGGGACAAGGGAGAGGTGTTTATGAATCATTTAGGATTGCTATATAAATAAACTAAAGATAATTGCTAATTAATAATTGGTAATTGGTGGAGTTCATACTTTGTATAAAAAAGTACTAACAATTCAAGGGATACAGGAAATTTATTAAGAGACATAGGGAGGGAAAGCACTATAATCTCTAGTTTGGTGCTTTAAGATGTCAAGTGGCAATTTGGCAACTACTCCAATTAAAGGGAGAGTATCATGTGGATTCAACTTTAGTTTGACGATTGTTACCAAGCCCAGCTTCATGCTGGTGTTTTTATTTGGGGTAAGAACGCTTCATCTCGGAGATCCTGCTGGGACATGATCGAGTTAGCTTGATGCCAAGCTTTCGCAGTCCATGCTTGATTTGTTAAACCAACCTCTGGCAGTGTCAATTCAAATGGATGGGGTGGTAACTGTAGGAACGAGGTTGAACCTTTGTTATTAGCCTTAACCAAGTTAACGATCCAGGGGAGAAAGTCTAAGATTTCTCTTGGCAATACGGTTAACTCGAAGTCCCATACCAAATTAGGACCTCGGCATTCTTGCTCATTTTTTCCCGTTATGACTCTACCAGCACTCTTGTTAATGGCTAGCCGAAGAATGAACGGGCGTAATGGGATAAATTCGTCAGGTGCTATGTAAGGGTAAACATTCACATAGTTTAGTCGTTGCCTACCATCGATCCAAGACGCGATAGGGGAATTACTACTATAGGATGTACCAGTTATTCTCACCGGAACTTTCATAGCAGTAGCGAACAGAGAGTAGAACTCACGTCTGAGTTCGCTAACAATGTGTTTGGCTTCTGGGGTCACGGTTGCTACACCTGTTAAGAAAACATTTACCTGGCTTGATTGCTGGCGCTTATGGTCGTGAGCAATTCAGTAAGCCGTCGGCAAAAAAGGGCAGACTCGTTGTCTGCCCTTAAGACCTTAGAGTTAAATTAAAGGTTTCAAGACCTAGTAGCGATCTCGAGAGTATCCGCCCCGATCGTTTCCGCCGCGTCTACCACCGCCACCACCGCCTTCGGTCTTGGGCTTGGCTTTATTAACTTTGAGGTTACGACCCATCCACTCAGCGCCATCAAGAGCATCAATAGCTGCTGCTTCTTCAGCGTCTGTTCCCATTTCTACAAATGCAAAGCCTCTCATGCGACCAGTTTCCCGGTCTGTAGGCAATTGTACTTTCTTAACATCTCCGTATTCTGCAAAGACCTGTTTGAGGTCTTTTTCTTCAACTTCATAAGATAGATTGCCGACGTAAATTGACATAGAACCTCTAGAGAATCAAAGGTGTAGAGATTTAGATCCGGAGAGGTCTGTAATATAAACATAGATAAAAACAAACTGCACAACCGAATTTCATCTTCTATAGGTACCCTAGCACAATTTGAGCAGTTCTGTTGCTAACAAATTAATAAGTAAGTATTAATCCTCATCAACATCCCACACAATTAGCGATTAGCGATTCCCCATACCCCTATTCGTGTGATTAAAAAGGTGTTTGTGTACCCAACACCTTTTCTCATAGCTTTGTGGCTAAGTAAAAGAGTACGATCCCGTTAAAAGCTATACACTGCACACCTTAGATAAGTATTTTTTTACTCCTACTCGAGTTAAGTTTATGAGAAACTTGTAGAAAAATGTAACATTTTGAGGTTTTCATTAATAAATGTTGCAGAGGCTTGATCCCGTTGTTAGAGTGTGTTGGCAAAGCAGGTTCTGCTTAATGCTCGTATCTAGGAGAGGTACCACCCATGCTCTACATCAATCTTGGCTCTGTACTGATTTACGAATAAAAGTGAATTCTTCAAAGATATGGCTGCGACTACTTTACATCGACTTTTTGCCAAGATAGTCCAGATATATCTTTATGTCCGACTGGTTCTTACTGAAAAACAGGTCTGGTGTGTCTATTAGCATCTCTGTTTCCTTGCCAGATTTCTGAGAAATGTCTCGATTTCCGTTCTTTTGAGTCCAACTCACACCCTAATCGTGAGTGACTTTTCGTCTCCGTGTGCGTGCATAGAAGGCACATTCGGGAAATTTTTTAGTTCGGCATTGGTTAACAACGCATCGAAACCTGAACTTTAGAGGTTGTAGTTATGAATATTCAAGGAAAGACAGCTTTAGTTACCGGGGCATCCCGTGGAATTGGACGAGCGATCGCTCTTGAACTAGCGAAACAAGGAGTGAAACGTCTGTTGTTACTGGCACGGGACGAACAGCGGTTAGCTGAGGTAGCCATTGAAATCGAGGCGCTTGGTGTAGAAGCCGTTACCCTAGCTTTAGATCTGACTCAACTGGTAGAGGTGAATATTGCGCTGGCGCAAGCTTGGCGAGATCACGGACCAATTCATCTGCTTGTCAACTGTGCTGGAGTGGCTCACCAAGCTCCCTTTTTACAGTCCCAACTACGGCAAGTGCAGGAAGAGATCAATATTAATTTAGTTGGAATGTACACTGTCACCCGTCTCGTTGCCCGCCGCATGGTAGCACAACGGGAAGGAAGAATCGTTAACGTTTCTAGCTTAATGGGCAAGGTGGCAGCGCCGACGATGGCTACCTATTCAGCCACCAAGTTTGCGATTTTAGGGTTCACCCAAGCCTTACGCGGCGAACTAGCAGCACACAATATTCGGGTGATGGCTTTGCTGCCATCCCTAACTGATACTGATATGGTACGAGAACTACAGTGGTTTCGGTGGGTCATGCCCACGACTCCTGAGAAAGTGGCGAAGGCACTTGTTGCCGGACTGCACAACGAATCACCTGAAATCTTGGTGGGATGGCAAAGCCATTTAGCAGCCTGGTGCAACCGCATTGCTCCTATGCTGCTGGAGAAGATTTTACTGATAGCTGCTCCTCTGTCTAAGGATAGGCAAAAGCGCTACCAACGGCTCAAAAATACTTGGGTAACCTCACACTGGGGTTGATAATAGCTAAGTGCTAATAGTATAAAAGACAATTAGCAATTAGCTATTAACAGTCACTAAGGGAATAGCAATTGTAATTTTGCAACCATAGCCAGGAGCGCTGTCAATATTAAAATTGCCTCCCAATGCTTCCGTGCGATCGCGCATACTCTGAAGTCCAAAACCAGTGGTATTCTGAGCTAGATCAAACCCTATACCGTTATCCTGAATTATGAGATGCAAACTTGTTGCTGTCGTACTTAGTTCTAGTTTAACTTGTGTAGCTTGTGCATACTTACAAATATTCGTAAATGATTCTTGAACAATACGAAAGATCGCAGTGTTAATTTCAATTGGGATGGAATGAGTAATGGTAATTTGACAAATTGGTGCAACACCAGTTGCACGGTGAACATTTTCTACTAGTCCAGCGATTGCTTTTTCTAATGATTGCTCTTGTAAGGGATGATAACGCATAGCAGAAACAGATTGACGCACATCTTGCAGTGCCTTAGAACCAAGTTCCTTTGCGGTGGCTAGAAAATTTAAAGCTTTGTTTGGGTTAGAGTTCCAAAGCTTCAAAGCAGTTTCTAGTTGCAAATTCAAAGCTGTGAGAGAGTGTCCCAAAGAATCGTGGATTTCGCGAGCAATGCGGTTGCGTTCTTCTAGGGTGGCTTGATTTTCAATTTGCAAAGCATATTGACGAAGTTTTTCATTAGCTAATGCTAGTTTCTCTCGGCTCTTTCGTTCAGACAGTACTGCATTCATCAATAACAAAACAAACACTAAAGCTAAGCCAAACAACACCGTAATGCTCAAGGTAAAAAACCAAAAACGATCTTGATCTACTGGTGATGTTGGTATACGATCAACCCGAGGCTTTAGTGTTAGGAGAAATAAAATAAATGATAAACCTGTAACTATCAAACGACCACGTGAATTAAAAATTAAGCAACTACGAGTTACTAAAATTAGATAGAAAACCGGAAATAATCGAGCAGTTCTACCACCAGAAAAACCAGTTATTAAAATTAATAATATTTCAATTAATGTATATAATACCTTAATTGTTTTATTGCTAGTAGGCAATCTTAAGCCCATTAAACCAAAAAGAATTAGGCTACAAATTGCGATCTCAGGAAATTTAGTGGAAAATCGATGATGAGATGGTATTGCTGCTGTAAAGGCAGCAAACGCCAGCAATATCCACTCCAAATAAAGTAGAAATTTAAAAGGATGATTGTTTAATTTAATTGGACGGCTCATCAGTTGCTTTACTCCACTTAAGAATAGAGAGTGAGGAGTGAGGAATAGAGAGTTAGGAATAAAGTAATAATAAATTAAAATGAGTTCACAACTCCTCACTCCTAACTCTTAAAAGATGAAACATGACTAAAGTCATGAGTGTATTCGGGGGATTCATGACTTTTTTCAAATGTAACTGTTGACGGCAAATTTCTATGATGGAGACATCAAACAAAACAAACCTACAAGGTCTTAAATGAAACTCCAAAAATTATCACTGATGGTTGGAGCGATCGCTCTCAGTTTAACTGCAACCACCCTTACTGTCAAAGCCCAAACGACCTCCCCGTCACCCCTAGTTGTTGCACAAGCCCAAGAACATCATTCATTTGAGCAGCGTTTAGGACTGACTGACGATCAAAAAGCTAAAATTGCCGAGATTCGCAGTAATACCCGCGCTCAAATGCAGAATATTCTCACTCCAGACCAACAAAATCAGTTAAAAACCGCAATGCAAAATCATCAGGATAGGCGGTCTGCGATTGCTTCTCTAAATCTTACAGACGATCAAAAAAACCAACTGAAGCAACTCAGGCAGTCAGAAAAAACACAGATTGACGGAATCTTGACTCCTGAACAAAAGCAGCAAATGCAACAATTCCGGCAAAACAGACGTTCTCAACATCAACAACCCAATTCCTAGTCTATCGAACGCACTCTACCTAAATTAAAGGTTATAGGTTAATACCGTTCAGTTAAGGCTTTGATCCCCCCTAGCCCCCCTTTTTAAGGGGGGGAACAAGCCCCCCTTAAAAAGGGG
>CAZZYE010000645.1:0-5016 GCA_964658145.1 uncultured Stigonema sp. | reverse complement strand
TGGTGTTAATAATTTGGTTGTAGAGTGTTTGAACCAGCGACAAACACATGGGCGTGATTCCTCCAACTACTTTTGGTACATTCACCAAAGAATAGTTTTCATTCGCTGGATCTTCCCGTTCTGGTGAGTACGCTAGGGAAAATTCTGAGCCGACTATTAAACCAGTTCTCTCCAGAATTGGTAGCATGACCTCCGATGTTGTTCCGGGATAAGTCGTGCTTTCTAATACCACAAGCTGTCCAATTTTTAAGCACTGAGCAATTGCATCAGCCGTGTCGGTCACATATGTTAAATCTGGTTCTCTGTGTATGTCTAGAGGGGTTGGGACGCAAATAATTATCACATCCACTTCCTTCAACCGGGTCAGGTCCGGTGTGACTGAGATCTGATCTAACTTTAAACTCTCTGAGTCAATATGTTTGATATATGAATGACCCTGTTGAATCTGATTAATCTTCTGTTGATCGATATCAAATCCCAGCACTTTATAGCCTTGACTAGCAAAAGCTACTAAAAGTGGTAATCCTACATATCCCAGTCCAATAATCCCAATTTTTGCACTTTTATTCTCGATTTTTTCCGGGAGTTCTTTTAGTAACATATTTTCTTACCCCACTGATGGCGACTCTCAACACAGTTATAGAAGCAACTTAAATTCCAATTAAAAAAATATCCAATTTTGTAGGGTGCGTTAGACGGAACGTCGTAACGCACCGTCTTACTCCCGAACCGCCATAAGATTACCGATCTTCTTCTCTTCTTTCTCCCTTGTACTTCATGTCTAGCCTGCGGCTTCTGCTTTGCAGTACGCGGTTCATTTAAATAGGTATTCTTCGAGCGGGAAGGGAGTAGCCTATTGTGGTGCGTTACGCTGTCGCTAACGCACCCTACAGAATGGATATTTTATTTTTTGGTATTCCCTTACAGCAATTTTCAGGTAAATATGCCACATTGTAGGGACACGGCAGTGCCGTGTCCCTACGACAATTTTTGGTTCAATAAACAGAAAATAGCTGTAAGTTTGAATTGCTAGATTACTACGAAGGGACGCTTAATCCACAAACTTGAAATCCTTGATGTTGTTACTGGCAAATAGGCGAGCATGCCTGTAAGTAAACTCTCCAACAGAGGGGTTCCCATGAGCAGGAATCACGCCTGTTACCTGCTGCCAAAGCTCCTGTTGTACTACCGAAAGTTTATAGGTGCGATCGTCGCACTTATAGACATGATACCACTTCGTCTGGTGACACTGTTCACACCAAAAAGCTTCTACCCATTCTCCGTCTAGAGGAACTGTCATTTGGTTCGATAGTAACCTCAGTGCATTCCGCCGACTTATACCTCGTTGTTGCAACTGTTCCGGTTGATCGGCAAACAGCTGATATTTTTGACTCATACTATTGAGATAGCATCCATGAATTGGACAGTAGATAGCCCTTCGTTTTGATCGTTTCCGATTTCGGTCACACCTTCTCTGCAATTCGACCTCCCGCATCAGTAAATATCAAATAAACATACGGTTAGGTTACGTTGGAGGGGACTGAGATCAAAAAGACCATCGAAGCCCATCTCCTAAATAAACAATGGAATATTAAATTGACAGAAATGAGAGTTATCTCTCTATTTTTATGTTTAATTGATTGACAAGTATTTAAGGCTGAGATTTATTTCATAATGCCTATCAATCTATATAATATCCTACAACATCATCAGGATAAATTTTCATATTTTCATAAAAATTTTATTAAGAAATAGGTAGTTGAATAATATATTTTGCTGAAATTTAAATATGGCAAAACGTTGAGATAACAACGGTAAAAAAGTCTTTATACTCAACAATAAGTATTGCTATTACTTTCTGTTAATCAAAGTTAAAAACATTTAGTTAAACATGTTTGTACTCCTATAAAATATAAATTTTTATCTCAAAAATTAAGCTTATTTGATTGTAAAAAAACAAATAAAATCATCAAAAAAACAAAAGTTAAATATCCTTAATAGAATTGCATTTTTCATTTTGTTTTGTTTATTGGCTTTTTTTTAGTAGCGATAAAGTATCACTTGCAGTCAAGAATAGACGTGAAAAATACTATTTATGAGGGCAAATACTTTCCGCTTACAACATTTCGACAAGGTTAAACGCCATACAATGCTTACTTTGTATGGCGTATCGACATGGTTTTTACCTCTTCAGACAATATCGCCTTCTGCAAAATATCGAGGTATTGTTGAGATATCATCTTCAGTGTGAAATGCGAGCGTAAATACTGACGACCTGCCTTCCCCATGCTCTCGCCTAGTTGCCGATCGCGATTGAGCAAGCGAATAAATTGCGCTAGACCATAACTATCCCCATTGTCAAATGTGCCACCACATTCGGCTTCTGCAATAAGTTGTCTCAGATATGAATACTGTGAACAAATTACTGCTACTGGTCGTCCAGATGCTAAAGCTGGATAAAGCTTGCTTGGTGCGACCAAACTTTCTGTAGATGCATCCACACTTACTAGAGACAAATCGCATGCTGTCAGAGAATAGGGCAGCACTTGCTTTTCTTGATACGGTAGAAATACGAAATTGCTCAGCCCTAATCGATTTACCTCTTTGATAACATCCTCACGTTTTGCTCCACTGCCAATGCACACAAACTGAATTGGCTCATCTTGTAGTTGCTTTGCAGCTTCTATGATGGTATTCATATCATGACAGCGACCCATATTGCCGGAGTAGAGCACGGTAAATTTTTTAACTAGGTTATATTTCCATGCGAACCAGTTTTCTTGCTTGGCAATTGGCACAATCCAGTCAGGGTCTGCCCAACTGTGAATCACAGAAATCTTATCAGCCATCTGCGGACAATTCTGCACCACCATCTGTTTCATCGCCGGACTAAGAACCACAATCCCCTTAGCGTTTCGCCAAATCAGTCTATTGAGGGTTTGCCAAAATCGTGCTAGCCAGTGACGCTTTGAGATTACCCCTAGGGCGATCGCAATATCTGGGTAAAGATCATAGAAAATGCAGACATAAGGCAGTCGGAAAAAGATATAAGCCAGATATCCGAGAATTGGCAAAAACGGGGGAGCGGTAGTCAGCAGCAATATATTGCGCTGACGCCTAGATCTGAGTAGATGGAGTGCAACACGGAAGGTGTACAGAAGACCATTGATAGCTTTGCCACGAATCCGTCCAGGCCACAGTGTGGCAGTGCGCGATCGCTGAATTCGGACTTTCCCTTTCCGTTCAACTGCTGGTGCTGTTGAGGATTGAAACGCATATCCTGGCTGAGAAGTAAAAACCTCAATGTCTATCCCTTGCTGCCCTAAATGTCTCACGAGTTCTTCAATCAATTGTCCTGTAGCAGCATAGTCTGGAGGAAAAAACTGGGTAATTACAGACAGTTTGATGGACTGCTGAGTCTCCGTTGTCAGCCGAGTCGAGATGGATTGAAACAACTTTTGATGAATCCATTCATTAAGTCTCATTGACTGTATCCTACGGTAGAAACCTTGATAAAAATCAATACAGTTCAGTTAGTAGCGTTCAGTCGTCGAAGAGATCCCCCCAACCCCCCTTTTAAGGGGGGCTATGTTCCCCCCTTAAAAAGGGGGGCTAGTTCCGATCAAGCCTTAACTGAACCGTATTGTGATAAAAATGTCGTCACTGTTCAAGCCATTAAATTGACATTAAAAATCAGCGTTCCAGAATGGAAGCCGGAAATAAGTAGACCCTAAAAAAGAGCTTTTATAAACTTATGGTCGGTGGGGCGCGGGATTTACACTTGTACTAACAAAAAAGTTACATTTATTTACATCATTCCTTAATTTAGCAATGTCGAAAAATCTGTTCGTGTTGATAAATGTTTTAAAGTTGGCACAAGAAATTTGCCTGGTTTGATACATGTGTTTAACTGCTCCAAGCTATGTATTATTTAACTGGTCGGCAAAAGCTTCTTAAAGCTCACGCATGTATTTGCTAGCTCTTCTGGCAATGCAGAAGATAAAGAAGATTAAGTTACATTCATTCGAGTTGGTATACCTCCAAGCTATTAAATGGGATGAAAAGTTTGTGTTGATAAATATGTTGGATTCGCTCCATCCTATGTATGAATTCGTTATTTTACGAAATTTTTATACACTACATGAAGGTCTCTGAAAGTTGCAGCAATATATGTAAGTTCATAGGTATTTGCCTTAAAACGGTAGATGCGGTTTTGAAACATACGTCAAAAAAAGCACATTTTTGTAAAAAAATGACACTTAGAGAAGTCCGACCAGAAATGAACAGAGTTTCCTAAAGTGCAGGTTGTTTACGTTAGAAGTAGCCGTCTTGTGGGCGTTTATAGTACTTTCATCAGCTTCCGGAAGTGAACTTCAGTTAAGTAAATTTTGCTCTGAATTGCCTTCTAATCAGAACTTTGGAGGCGGCGGGTATGAAATTAAATTTGAAATTATTATTCGATTTCATGACTTTTACACCACATAATGATTTATGTGTTCATTAGGTATATTACCATGGTTGAACTTTATTTTGTCAAGGTAAATAAATGATTCTACACACGCTTGCTATTTTTTTTGGAGATCGCTAAATGTTATGATTTTTGATGTAATTATGTGATATAAACCCGTAATAGTTGACCTAACTGAATGTCATTTAAATGCATAATAGCTTGACCTAACAATTAAAAATTATTGCAGGAGCAAGCTTTGGTATCTCCAGCCAGGTATTCATCGAGAAAACAGCAGTATAGTTTATTGCAATGATTTAATAAGTGTTAGTTTCTCTAGAATAGCTACAATCTAAGAGATGCTGAAAGCTTACAATCTTACTAGGTGATAACTTTGTCTCAGAGACTGTTTCTTAACTGACATCTTGCACTTTCTCAATAAGGGATAGAAAACCGTGCCCACCCTACGATCGGGATCAGATTTTTGTAGCTCTGATTTTCGCAACAAGAGGGTGGTGCAAGATATGAGCCTCTAACTAGCGGGCTACGCCGCTAGTAATATATGGAAG
>CAZZYE010000644.1:0-5032 GCA_964658145.1 uncultured Stigonema sp. | reverse complement strand
CTTTTGACTTTTGACTTTTGACTTGGAGCGAAGCGAGTGGTCATCCAGGCAGCTACTATACAGAACAAGTTAGTGGTGCGGTAGAGATCACAACAATACCAACTATTGCATCGCCAGAAAGAACTGAAATTAGTGCAGCTTTTCAGTTTAAAATAAATGATTAAACTTAGAATTTAGTTAGCAGTACGTGTAGTGCAGCCATGATGCTGCTAGCCTTGGTAGGCGAAAATGAAACATACCCTTTCAGTGCTTGTAGAAGATGAAGCGGGTGTTCTGTCCCGTATTTCTAGTTTATTTGCTCGTCGTGGCTTTAATATCGAAAGCCTTGCTGTTGGTCCAGCTGAGCAGGCTGGAATTTCTCGGATTACGATGGTTGTACCTGGTGACGATCGCGTGATCGAGCAACTTACCAAGCAACTATACAAGCTCATAAACGTCTTAAAGGTGCAGGATATTACGGAGATTCCTTGCGTAGAGCGAGAATTGATGCTACTTAAGGTGAATGCTACAAGCAGCAACCGTCCAGAAATTGTGGAACTGGCTCAGATTTTTCGGGCGCGAGTGGTAGACGTGGCAGAAGATTCTCTAACCCTGGAAGTTGTGGGAGACCCTGGTAAAATGGTGGCGATCGTGCAGGTACTGCAAAAATTCGGTTTAAGGGAAATAGCTCGCACTGGCAAAATTGCTTTGACTCGGGAGTCGGGTGTGAATACCGAGTTGCTTAAGTCTTTGGAAGCAAAGGTTTAGTCGAGGCGATCGCTTCCAGATAGATTTCCTGGTTCATACAAGCCAATGTGCTTATGATGACGACATTCGTAGCCTTGGGAGCAAGGTTATTTCATGTGCAATTAAAATCCAAAAAAATACAATCCCCTGGCTAGTTAAACCAGGAGTATTGCGAAAAGTTAACTTCATCTTTACAATCGCTGTAGTAAGCTGAGACCATGAGTATCAGTGCCGCAGGTATTGTAAAGACCGTACTCACCAGCCAACTGTTGCACCTGTTTTGACTCTAAGGCGCTAGGTCTCCAGGGGTTGGGGTTATTGTAGGCATAGAAAGTTTCCACACCATCGATACCAACCGCAGCAGCTGCCGGAATCAAGTCCAAATGCGATCGCTTATAACGAGCTGGGTGAGCGAGCACTGCTAGTCCCCCGGCTTTGTGAATAGCAGCAATCACGTTAGTTGCTTGATATTCTTCGTCTGTAGTAGCTTTCCTCTGAATGTATGGTTTTATACTAGATTCATTTGGATCGAAAGCATAGCCCAAAATATGAACTTCAATATTGAGAAGGTTGGCATTAATTTCCACTCCACTCCACAGATGAGGAGCATTTGCACTCTTGTTATTCCACTTCCACTTTTCCAACCAGTCACGAGCTAATTGGTAGCCATCTATACAATGATGATCGGTAATGGCAAGCCCTTTTAAACCAATGGCGATCGCCTGCTCCATCAGAGTATTTGGTTGCAACCTGCCATCAGAATAGACAGTATGCATATGAAAGTTAAAACACCTCGGACAACTTTGTGCATCAATGCTCTGGAATACCTGCCTCAAAAGTTCCTCCTCAGCAGAAGTCCGGGAAAAATTGACAGTCATAACCCCCAGTTGTACACTCATACGCTATTCTTAACAATGGAATACCAAACACTTATAGCCTTTGAGCCGCTCAGCACTATCAACTAGTGTTAGTATCAATTTTTTGGGCATCATTGGCAAAGTTTTTCAATATGTTAAGACTACGTTAGCAAATTCAAAGGCTGGCGATCGTGAATCTTTTCGATTGGTGCTATCAGTAAAAGTAATCATTATTACATAAGTATTAAATAAATCCCCTAAAATTACGAATAGCAAATAATTATTAAAATATTTGGTATAAAAGTGCGAGAGCAAACACAAAGAACTCCACCCGATTAAAGTCTAATGTTATAATTTATACATACAATCCCAATAATTCGCCTGAGCCAGTAATGACTTCACCGATTGCAAAAGCTGCAATATTTTGTAATTCAAAGTAAGAAATAGTCTGTTTTGCTTGATGGGGAGGTACCAATAGTACAAATCCAATCCCCATGTTGAAAGTGTTATACATAGCTTGGGGACTGACCGCTCCAGCTGAAGCCAACCACTGAAATACAGGTGGGATCGACCAACTGTCGGGATCAATTTTAATCGCTTGCTCGAATCCTAAGCATCTCGGCAAATTTTCTGGCAAACCTCCGCCAGTGATGTGAGCCATACCGTGAATTTCCAATCCGGCTTGACGCGCCGCCAAGACTGGTTTGACGTAAATCCGCGTGGGAGTGAGGAAAGTTTCTCCTAAAGGCTGACCGCCTAGCAATTCTGGGCGCTCGCTCCAGGAAAATCCTTTTTCACTGACAATCTTCCTTACCAAACTAAAGCCATTACTGTGTACACCAGCACTGGAGAGCGCGATCGCCACATCCCCTACTTGTACCTGGGAACCATCCAGCATCTGGCTTTTTTCCACAATTCCCACACAAAACCCAGCCAAGTCGTACTCACCCAGTTGGTAGAAACCAGGCATTTCTGCCGTTTCTCCTCCTAATAAGGCACAACCGGCTTGCTTACACCCATTCGCTATACCCGTAACAACCTGAGTCAGTTGCTGTTTGTCTAGCTTACCTGTTGCGACATAATCTAAAAAAAATAGTGGTTCTGCACCAGATGTCAACACATCATTAACGCACATCGCCACTAAATCAATGCCAACGGTGTCATGACTGTTAAGAACATGAGCAATAGATAGCTTTGTACCCACACCATCAGTCCCCGAAACCAAAACAGGTTCCTTAAAACCTCCTGGTAGTTGAAAGCAGCCACTGAAGCCACCCAGTCCACCAATCACCCCTGGTCTAAAGGTACTGTGAACCAAACTGCGAATTTGATCTACAAACGCTCGACCAGCCTCAACATCAACTCCTGCATCTTTATAATCCATACTTATCTTTAGTTAGAAGTGAAGAGTAAGTCCTCTAGGAGTTAGAAAAACTCATAGAGGACTCACTCCTCATTGTTGATTTTAAAATACCTCATTTTCAATGCCACGCCACCATTCCCCCAAGTTCATCAAGTCTTGGAAAATATCCTCCAACTCTTGAACGTATTCATCTTCTGAAATTGTGGTTCGACGTTCTTGGAGTTTCTTCAGTCGCAGTTGCACCAACAGCCAAGGTTTGGTAATGCTATTGGTTGCTTCCATATATTGCGCTAGTTCTTTGCTATTCATCGAAGATCCCCCAGGAGACGGCAACTAGAATTTGTACTCAAATTTAGTTGCTGAGGAATGGGGGTGGAAATTATGAAACGTTCTCCGTGGCAGGACTCCAGTTGATTAATTTCCAACTTATGTGTAACTGTAGCCATCTTTTGCATGGATTCGCTTACAACATTTGTAATCAATTCCTTGTACCAATCCTTTTGATGTTGAAATATTAAAATACCCACTTGTTCTAATCGCAACTTTTCCGACATAAGTCCCCACCTTTTTCCCTTTCTCAACAATGGCGAGGACAATTTCTCCTGTTTGAAAGCCAAAATGTATTTTTTCCCTTGGCACGTGTCGATTCGGAAACCCATGTTTATCTGTCCGGCAAGCTTGTCTCGAACCATGCCCTACCGCTTTAATTAGTAATGGCTTAACGCCTTTAACTATTAACTTTGTCGGTGTAGACGTTCCAACCACTGCGGCATCAATCCAGTGTGCCTTCTCTAAGCCAAGATTAGTTCTATTAAATTTAGTCAATCCACCAGATCCTGTTTCAACTGGTTTACCAGTTGCTTTTAATGTCTCTAATAATTTAAATCTGGTTGCATTAACGGCAGCCGCCGAGGCTAGTGGTTTTTTAGCTTGTGCCAATATCTCTTTCAGTTTATAAGGATCTTTCTTGAGAAAATCTTTAAGATCTTTTGTGCCTTTCTTTTGATTGCATTTTTCGCAACTTAGAGTAAGATTTGATACTCTGTCAGAGCCTCCTTTGGATTTAGGAACAATATGCTCTACTTGTAAAGGCAAGTTGGGTTTTCCACAGTAAACACAATCTCTTCCCCACTTTTCAAGTAAATATTGTCTAGTCTCATATCCTTGTAAAGTTCCTTGCTGATATTCCTTCCCACTAATTTCTGGATTCTCCATTAGTTGCATATCAAACTTAACCAACTCTTGAGAAATATCGGAGATGGGAGCAAATTTGATTAGTTTTTTAACCCAAGTATCAATATTATGAATGCGACTCATCAAACTTGGAGGTAGCCAACATGAAGGACGCCGACGGTTATCGAACCGTGGCTGACGATAGCGAGTATGACGGGTTCTTCTACTTCTTCGCGATTGGTTACGAGAGAGAAGAGACTGTTTAATAGCAAAACCTCTATGCTCTAACTCAGCCGCAAAAACAATCTCACCTGTAGAATCATTAACTAAAGCTATGCCACTCGTTTTTGCTCCAGGATCAATTTTAATTCTGAGCGGCTGAACTGGTGCGTCTGGACGAGCTTCTTTTAGGATTAAGGTAAAAGGAAAACGACGAAATATAGCTGCTTTTTCGTTTCGTAAAAGTTGTCTAGCTTGTGCGGGATGAATGGGATCTAGCTGTCGTTTGTTAGTGTCGATTAATAATACTTTGCTCATAAAGAGCCTCCGAAATTACGGGTGATGTTAGCCTGGATGGAGTTACGGGGCGGCACTTCTAAGCCAGCACTTCCTCCCAAATGGATGTTTAACTGGTTCGTTGTAGAGCTACAGACTGGCTGCGCATCCGTAGGTACGATCTTGAACACTTCCACCGTAACGGCTGTGAGGTAATAACGAGTACGAACCTCTCCCTCACCATCGGGTCAACTAGGGCTGTTTTTCAAGCCCCAACTAAATCGGGAAGGACGATTAGTTGTGGGTTATTGACAATATTGGGTAAGGGATGCAGATCGCTAATTGCTAATGGCTAATTGCTAACTGCTAATCGTAATCAGGCAATTAGCGATCAGCAATTAGCAATTAGCAGTCTTAA
>CAZZYE010000643.1:0-5032 GCA_964658145.1 uncultured Stigonema sp. | reverse complement strand
CCACTCCCCACTCCCCTTATATAACTTCATCTGCCATTGGTTAGAAGTGTTTTACTTCTTTCATGTACGGCATAAGTTACTTTTTTATTATGCAAACTAAGCCTAATGACAGAAGGCACTCGATCGCTAAAGGTGTTTCTCCAGACTGAAGTTAAAAGGCTGGATAAATCGATATATTTATTTTTAGCTTTGATCCCCAATAAGTTTTAGGCAAAATTTATTGGGGATCAGTTTCCACAAACTATGTATCGTATTGTTAACAAAAAAGTTGAAAAATATGACACAAAGCTAAAAACATTCTAAAGTTAATTTTTTCGTTGGGATCGCCAGAACATATACCGGATAACAGTTTTTGGCTATTCTCCGTATTTATGTCTAGAAGCAAAATAAAAGTAAAGAAATGTCAGCCCTAGACGGCACTAAATATGAACCACATCAAAATGTTGACTTCGGCCTGTCGTTACTGTCATTATTACAAGCCTGAAGGGCGTCGTGGCGGAGTTTGCCAGCAACTGGGAGCACTAGTTCAAGGAAATTGGAAAGCTTGCTCTTTGGCAGTACCACCTTTTGCACCTTCGTGGGAAAGTTTAGAAGATGCTTGGAGTTTGCCAAATGTAACACCAGTCATAGCTTCAAGTTTAAATAAATCTCCACTTGCTGCTGTTGATGAAACAGCTTCCTGTACCTCTTGTAAAGAAGCAAAAGTTGAGGCAGTGCTAATTTAGCCTTTATGCTTGTTTACAAAATTAGGAATCACATTACTGAAATACAATTTTCATGTGGTTTCAAGAAACGTCAATACCAATTTTCACAACCAGCGAAGGTTTCACATTTTGCCTTTGTGAAAGAGATATTTATAAGGCAATACCATTCAGTATTATTTATGGTTAGTTGTTAGTTTTAATAAGAATAACTAACCTTAATTTTCACGGGATCTGGAAAACCTCGCTTCCATTCCTCTCTCCTGCAAGGAGAGAGGCTTTGAATTCTCACCCGAACCTTTTAGGGAAGGGGGCTGGGGGGTTAGGTTTTGCGTTGGTTTTTCCACATGACGTGAAAAGTCAGAACAACTAACAACTAACATTTGTTAATAGTGCGACTTTTACAATTTTATGGTAGCCAAGGAAAGGCGCGAAAATTAGGTGAACGTTTTTCCAGAAACGCTTGTTTTCCCTCCGCGCCTTCTTCTGTCATATAATACAGTAAAGTAGCATTCCCAGCGAGTTCTTGCAAACCCGCTTGACCATCACAGTCAGCATTAAATGCTGCTTTCAGACAGCGAATAGCGATCGGGCTTTTTTCTAAAATTTCTTGCGCCCACTGGATACCTTCTGCTTCTAATTGTTCCACTGGGACAACACAATTAATCAAACCCATTTCTTGTGCTTGCTGGGCATTGTATTGGCGACAGAGAAACCAGATTTCTCGTGCCTTTTTTTGTCCGACGACGCGGGCAAGATAGCTGGCACCAAAACCACCATCGAAACTGCCAACTTTAGGACCAGTCTGTCCGAAAATAGCATTATCTGCGGCAATGGTGAGGTCACAAATCAAATGGAGGACGTGTCCACCACCGATCGCATAGCCAGCGACAAGAGCAATTACCACTTTTGGCATAGAACGAATCAGGCGTTGCAAGTCTAGGACGTTTAAACGGGGTATCCCATCATCGTCCACATAACCAGCGTGTCCTCGAACACTTTGATCGCCTCCCGCACAGAAGGCATATTTCCCATCAGTGTGCGGTCCCGCACCAGTAAATAATACAACACCAATCCTGACATCTTCGCGAGCGTTACAGAAAGCATCGTACAGTTCAAATACGGTTTTGGGACGAAAGGCATTGCGTTTGTGGGGACGGTTGATGGTAATTTTAGCAATGCCGTCAGCTTTGTGATACAGGATATCTTCGTAGGTTTTAGCAGGTTGCCAGTTGATTTGCATTTCCAGGATGGAGTGATACTTCAGCTTGAAAATTGTATCTTAAGGTAAGCTATGGCGATCTAATAACTGTGCCAAGATGATCGTTATATAAGTAAAAGTAAAAAAGCTTTTTATGCCATCACCGAAAGTTGACGACCTGACGACAGAGGATACCTTAATCACTGCTGAAACAGACCGACTGGGATATGCAACCTTTGCCCAGTATTTGGCAGACAGTATTTGCGACATGACTGTTGCTGAAGGATATGTGATTGCGGTGTACGGTTCTTGGGGTTCCGGTAAATCGACATTGATGAAGTTTATAGTTGAATATCTCCAGCAAAAGCCAGAAGAAGACCAACCAATTATCGTCCCCTTTAATCCTTGGTTATTTTCAGGCTATCAAGACATTACAAGGCGCTTTTTTGACCAATTACAAGCTGTTCTTACCAAAGCAACATATGTGCCGAAAGGCGTAAGAGAACGAATAGCCGACGTGGCTAAAGTTGTTTCGCAAATTCCTCTCCCTTACGCTCAAACTGGTTCAGCAATAGCGACAATATTTGACGATAAGGCAAAGGAGGCTTCCGAGTTAAAAGATGAAGTCGAAGTCACACTAACACAGCAGAAGCAACGAATAGTCGTAGCAATTGACGATATTGATCGACTTCCTGGTGAGGATATCAAGCAGCTATTCCGCCTGCTAAAAGCAATTCCGAGTTTTACTAACGTTGTCTATCTTCTGGTTTTTGATAAAGAAGTTATTCTCAAAGCACTAACAGAAACTCAAGAGGTATCTGGAGAAGCATACCTCGATAAAATTATTCAAATTGCTTTTGAGTTACCTTCTCCAGATAATACCTCACTCCGGAGACTACTTTTTGAAAAACTTGAAAGTGTTATGGCTGACGCACAAAAGCAGTTATTTGAGCCAGCTTACTGGAGCAAGATTTACTATCAAGGAATAGACTATTTTATTACTAACCTCCGAGATATTGTTCGTTTGACTGACACTCTCAAACTGACGTATGCGACAGTGAAAGATGAAGTCAACCCAGTTGACTTCATTGCTTTGGAATCGCTACGAGTATTTTGCCCGATGGTATACGACATCATCCGCAAAAACAAAAATGCTTTCCTAGGAGAAGCAAATTATTCACTTAACGAACTCAAAAATATCCAAAATTCCTGGCTGGCCGATCTTCCAGATGAGGATAAGCAGCCAGTTAAAAAGTTACTAATGGCTCTTTTTCCTAAATTAGAATGTGTTTGGGGTAGTAGCAAATACGATGAAAAACAAGAATCAGAATGGTGCAAGGAACTGCGTGTATGCTGCCCAGAAATATTTCCCGTTTACTTTCGTTTAAATTTATTAGAAAGTGAATTATCTGATACTCAAATAACAGCAATTCTTACTACAGCTTTTGACGCGAAGGCATTTGGAGAAAAACTTACCGAACTTGCCGATCAAATACGTCCTGATGGCACAACGCAAGTAAGAGCATTTCTGGAACAACTGGATAATTACACTGAACAAGCAATTCCTTTAGACAGAATTCCGGCAATTGTGCAAGCTTTTTTTGATGTTGGCGAACAACTGTTGCGTGTTGAAGATGAACCTACAACAATATTTGATTTCAGCAATGAAACGAGAATCAGTCGGATCATCTCACAGTTGTTACGTCGGCTAGATGAACCAGCACGTTTTGAAGTGTTGAAAACTGCGATTTCCCAAGGTAAAGCATTATCAATAATTGTTAATCAAGTAAAAACTTTAGCTGAGCAACAAGATAAGTCTGATTCAGATACATCTATCCCACAAGAGGAATGGCTGATCAACGCCCAACACCTTAAAGAACTTGAGGAAATTGTCGCTAAAAAGCAGCCGGAAAAAGAGTCAAATGAGGAATCATAGATTTTTTGCCAAAAGAAGTAGTTGAATATAACTTTTATAGGGTGGGCTGGCAGCATACCATTGGTGTCAACTTAAGCCCTGGCGAATAGAATTCGCGGCTACACAAACAAAGTCCGCCTGCGCGGACTCACGGAAAATCAAGGGTTTTGAAACCTGCGAAGGCAGGTTTTGCCTGTGTAGTTTTAACCGCCCATTTGAGGTTAAGTTGACACCAATGGCAGGATACCCACCCCACAAGATAATCATTCCTCTTGTAGGGTGGGCATCCTGCCCGCCCGATATTCAAATTAATTATGTCCACGTGCTAGGTATTTGTTAGGAACCGACATTAACAGTGTATGACAACTCAAACGGCTTGAAACTAGCTCCTGATTTTGGAGTGCCCCTGAACTCCAGTTCATAAGCTCCTGCTTTAGGAAATACGATGTCTGCTCCGGGAATATCCTGATGCTGCTGGGCTGTTACGGCATGCAAACGTGGTTTCAGTAGCGGCGTATCGCCTTCAGTATGAGGGTTAGGGTAGACAGCCAACTGACAGTTACATTGTGCAAGGGGAATGAGTTGCCCTCCTTTACGGGTTAGCACTATCCAAGCTTGAGCCGTTTTACCTGCTTGCGGATTGTCATGGGGTTCTATATGCAGCAAACCGCCCACATCTCCGGATACCTTTTCAGTGTGGGCAGAAACTGGTGTAGCAATTAGAACTGAAAGTAATAGCCATCCCAAATGTTTATTTAAATTGTGGTGGAACATAGAATTTATAAAAGTGAGCGAAGTAGTGTGAGCTGATTGAAAGGTAGGCAAACAGACAACAGTTTTAAGATTATCGATGCTATCTCCCCACCTAAACTCAGAAGAAAATATTTTAAGTGAAGTGAATAACCGTGTCAAAAGACAAGCTGTCAAACTACCTTCCAGCAGATTTCCAGAAAACATAGTAGGACTTACGCACTATACAAATTAAGCATCATATGTATGACGGAATTCGGTCGTTTAAGACGGACGAGCGATGCCCCAAAGAAAGCTCTGCACCTTTTGGGCATCGCTCTAAAACAGAACCCGTGCCACATTGTCAGGACGCCCAAACCGCGCCCCTACGGTGAGTCCAGCCCCTACGGCGGGAAACCCGCCTGCAGGATCTGGCGAACCCGAAGGGTCAAATTGTGGTCTACCTCTTGCCGGACTCATCCGGAC
>CAZZYE010000642.1:652-5041 GCA_964658145.1 uncultured Stigonema sp. | reverse complement strand
TCATTGATGCGCGTAGTTCATTTGTTCGCATTGAAAGGGCTGGATATGAGCACCCCGGCAAACGCACTTTCTGTCAGATAGAGAACGGCGATCGCTAAAACTAAAGTCAAAGAGGAACGCAATCGTTCGTCGCCGACACAATTGTTATGGCGATCGCACATCATTCTATTTTCTGCGTTCTACACTTATTTGATGAAGATATAGCCGTAGTTACATGGCACATCAACTTTAATAGATTCATTAGCGAGTAGCTAGTAGAAGCAGAAAGAGAAAACTCACTTCACCTCAGGAGTGCTAGTGAATTGAGGAGCGAATGGAGGGGCTAGCGAACGGCTGCGAACCCCTCCACCGCCGATGCTGTTCGGACCGTTGTTTACCACCACCTGGAGGTATTTCGGTATAGTGGTGTTGTACCGGAGCGTCTCGATCTGTTCTGCATCCGCTGTGGGTTCTGCATAAATATTGAAATTACCTCGATCAATCACGTAGACACCGTAATCTTGGAGAGCCTTAGCCAGTTCGTACAAGGGTGTACCTGGAGGTCCGGCGATTTCTTGGATGTTGACATTAGGTGGAATAGCTAGCAACGATCCCATGTACACATTTCCTGTATCCGTGTAAGTCCTCCCGTCACCGTCATCCGCCGCGTTGGCGGGCCAGACATAGGGCTTCCCGGGGGCATTCTTATTTAGGGCGGCGGGATCGATGGTGATGCTCAGCGCATGCCTGATGCCGTTGGTGAGTTCGCCCTTACGGATCAACCCTGCTGTGCAAGATCCCCCGTAGGCGCACGACCCCTCATAGTCTTTAGATATTCCAGGTCCGCGCAAGTCGATCTTATTAGGGAACGGCGCTTCTATGTCTCCGTCGTTCCGACGATTGGCGTTCAACATCTCGATGACGTAGGTGTGGGTTTCGTCGATGAGAGAAAGATGAGCGTCAACCCCCCGTGCTGGTGTTGCGGCATCTGGTACGCGCATCTGGAAGGCGATGTTTCCATCTGTGCGATATATGTTGCGAACGGGGTCCGAGGAAGTGGCAACGTAGACCGGAATCGAGCCATCCGTCGAGTTGATCAGCAAGCCGTACTTTAGTGCTTTCGTCGTCCAATTCGGCGACTTCACTGGCTCGAACTTAGCATCAGACCCTATCGGCATATTCCACGGGCTGTTAGTATCGAATGGAAAGTAAGCAGGGTCCCGCGTGGAGGGTTCCTGAGTGGCAGCGTTCAGTTTGAAAGGTGTACCAGCACTGTAGAGGACGAGGAATGCGGTAAGGACTAGGCAAGTGAAATATCGTATCCTTCGAGAAGCCATTCGTGTCATGTCAGTTTTCTTAGGTAGAAAGTTCTTCGTTGAAGCTGGTTCTGACGAATTTTGTAGAGTCTAGTAGCAAAATTGTCTGGAGTCCTCGTATGGTAAAGAGGGTGTCTAATTAACAATTAAGTCTATAGACGATGCGGGAAAACTTTAAATTAGGAAGTTCCCTCCCATTCAATAAATGGGATCGCCTGGTAATGTAGATGAACTTCCCTAAAACTTGCGTACTTTAAATGCGTTTCAACACACTCATAAGAGCATACATATTTTCCTAGAAAAAATCTACCACCCAAAAATTAACACTCTTATTTCTTTAGGGTAATGGTGATAAATTTTAGTTATTAATGCAGGAATTCTCATGCCCTAAATGTCTTACTCCCTTCCCGGTCGAAGATTACCTATTTAATAAACCGCGAAGACGCAAAGGACACGAAGAAAGAAGAGAAAGAAGATCGGTAATCTTACACCGGAAAGGCAGTAGACATCTCCGAAAAAGAATGTAGAGACGCGAAATTTCGCGTAATTCTCTTTATATCCAACGGCGCATAACTACCTTGTTTCTATGTGTGAAGCCTAGACTAATCACAGCAGAGGCAGCAAACACTACTAGACCAAGGGTGGAACCGGAATTCGTTTGATCGGCAGGAGTTCTTTTGATTTGGAAGCCCAGTATACGTCGGATAGGACCAACCATTACTGGTTCTGGGAAGGTATTGGGTGCGTAAGAGTTAATACCGTAGGTGTTCACAGACAAGGTTTTGCCATCAGCACTGATGTCTAGGGTAACGTAGTTGAAGGTATCAGGCGTGTAAAAATCTACAGGTTGGCGTAGAGTATCAGCTTGAGGGTCGCCCTCACGGAAAACGTTCTGGAGTCCTGGAAACTTTGAATCTAGACCGAGTGGGTTAAGACCTTTTGCTTTCTGTAGAGCCACAATACCATCTGTCAACAGTTTAATAGCGCTGAAGCTGTGAACCTTGATTTGATCAGGACCACTAGCACCGATGGGACCTGCAACGATGGTGAAAGCATCCGGGACAAGGGTACGGGAGGTGGGGTCATTGAGGTCGGCAAAGTATGTAAGTTCATTAATGCGGTTTTGGTGGTCGTCGGTGGAGAGAAAGACCACATTGTCAATTTTATTTTCGGCAATAAACTTCAGTACTTCGTTGCGTTCAGCCCTGTAACCGCCAATCCAAGACTTACCTCCGTTGTCACCTCCTTCATCAATTGGTGAGGAAATAGCGATGATTTTCCAAGATACATGATTTCGCTGTGCATTCAAAAGCGTTTGTTTGAACCAGTTGAGTTGAGTTTTCCCCAACATGGTGCGCTGAGGATTATTTGCACGCACACCTGTATCATCAGCACCCGCAGCTGTCTTGATGCGGATGTCACGGTAGGAGCGATCGTCTAAATTGATGAAAATGCTATTTGCCCCCCACTGTTGAGCAAAATATAACTGTTGTGTGCCATCTGTGCGTGGATCGCCTGAAGCAGAAATAATTTTTTCTCGAATCGGTTCGTAGTCGCTGTAGGCTTTGACCAAAGCCTTGAAGCCATCCGTTTTATTGATAAACGTGTCAGTTGTATTGACATCATTCGTGGGATTGCTAGCATTCACACCAATACCTGCAGGAGTGCCAGCAGGTGCGCCACCATTGATAAACTGTTTATTACCCAGTTCGTGATTATCAATCAGAGTATAGTTTCCACCAGCAGCAAAAAACCTTTGCAGACTAGAGAAACCGCCTGTTGTCACAGGTTCTAACTGCTCCCGATACTTACGATAGTAGTCTGCTAAAGCTTGTTTGGGATTGGCAAAAGGATCGGTACAAGCCTCAGATCCAGTGCTTTTAGTTTCGTAAATGGTGTCGCCGATGAAGACAAAGTAGTCTAAGTTGAGCTTGTTAAAATCTTGGGTGGAGGGATATGGACGCCACTGACCGTCAGCATCTCCGCTGAAGCCAAACCGAACAGCAACTTTCTGAGTTTTTGCAGGTGCAGTTTTGAATGTGCCAACTGGACTGAGCTTTCCATCAGTTGTCAAAAAGCGATAATAATACCGTGTGCCACTGGTTAAACCTTTGACATCGAGTTTTAGGGTGTAGTCGTGGCTGGGTTTGGTTACACCCTTTAAGGAGTCAAAGATTTTGCGAAACTTTGGCTCAGTAGAGATTTGAACAGTCAGGTTGCTAACAATACCTTGCTTTGTGGTGGAATCTACAGTACGCGTCCAGACAATTGCACTCGTGTCTGTAGCGTCACCGGCAGCTACACCACTGTATACTACAGCAGCCTCAGCTAAGGTTGGGGAAACTGTCACTGTGATGACTGTGAGTACTGTCGCTAGATATAAGAATTTGGTGAGTTTGAGAGGGAACACGCTTTTGTTTTTATTTATTTCATTTTTTTACATAACCGTAATTATACTGAAAGAGAGGAACAACAAAGCTTGATAACTATCTGCTTGATTTAAAGCGATCGCACGATAATATTATTTTTCTTTACAAAAAGTCATAATTAGGTAAAATTAATTAAAGAGATATTCGCGTTTGCACTACCTAGACATCAGCAATTCCATGCAACTGAAATTCGATGCATCACAAAGAACCGTTGCCCTGCTTTTGTTAATCGCGCCCTTTTTCTTATGGGGTACTGCAATGGTGGCAATGAAGGGAGTACTACCCCATACCACGCCACTATTCATGGCAGGAGTGCGTCTAGTCCCAGCTGGGGTGCTAATTTTGATCGCAGCAGCATTAATGGGTAGACCCCAGCCCAAAGGTTGGGCAGCATGGCTGTGGATTGCCTTATTTGCTTTGGTGGATGGGGCACTATTTCAAGGCTTTTTGGCAGAGGGCTTACTCAGAACGGGTGCAGGATTGGGGTCTGTGATGATTGACTCTCAACCATTGGCTGTTGCACTGCTGTCATTGTGGCTATTTAAAGAACATATTGGTTTATGGGGATGGCTGGGACTAGCATTGGGAGTCATAGGTATTAGTTTAATTGGTTTACCGCATGACTTAATTTTGAATCTGATATCTTTTAACACTTACGATTTCAG
>CAZZYE010000642.1:0-615 GCA_964658145.1 uncultured Stigonema sp. | reverse complement strand
ACCCCTGGGCGGGGGAACCCCGCCCCTACCAATTCCCTACTCCCTTTTAGAAAGCGGTGAGTGGTTGATGCTGCTAGCAGCGCTCAGTATGGCAGTGGGAACGGTAATGATCCGGTTTGTTAGCCGCTATGCTGATCCAGTAACTGCTACGGGATGGCACTTGATTTTGGGTGGATTGCCATTGTGGGGAATTTCATCAGTGGTAGAATACCAACAGTGGCAAAATATTATACTACCTGACTGGTTGGCTTTGGGGTATGCTACGGTATTTGGAAGCGCGATCGCTTATGGGTTGTTTTTCTATTTTGCCTCTAGCGGCAGTCTCACTAGTCTAAGTAGCCTTACCTTCCTCACACCGATATTTGCCTTATTATTTGGCAACTTGTTACTCAAGGAAGTCCTAAATCCACTACAGTGGGTAGGTGTTAGCCTAACTTTAATCAGCATCTATCTCATCAATCAGCGCGACACCTTAGCTGGGGTAAATAAGACAGTTGCTGCAACTGGTGAACAAACTACACAGCAACCAGTAATGGAAGCATCTGCTGAGGTGCTGAACCCTGTAACTATACCTGTGAGAGAAGAGTTGAAGGAGATAGGATAAGGTTAGTTGTT
>CAZZYE010000641.1:0-5041 GCA_964658145.1 uncultured Stigonema sp. | reverse complement strand
CACATAATGCTCATCTGCATGGGAGCCACTTGTGAAGCCTTGAGCCATCCTAGTGAAGCCGAAAAATTAATAAAAGCCTACCTCCCGGCAGCAATCGTAGAGCAGATCGATTGGACTACCCTGGAGGCGTATAAAACCAATTTTATAAGCGAGCCTTCGCAAAAATTAAAAATTAATTATATTTTTGCGAATGGTATGAGTGATGAATGATGCCGTTGTTGTGTCCATATCAGAGTCTAGTCAGGCGGGTGAAGCGCGACGCATGGCACTGGCGCTTGCTACTCAGCTTGGCTTCAACGAAACTGAACGGGGGAAAGTCGGGATTGTAGTGACTGAAGTTGCCAAAAACTTGGTACAACACGCTCTTAACGGTCTGCTGGTACTTCAAACGCTAGAAAAAAACAACCAGGCGGGGATTGAAATTCTGGCTTTGGATAATGGACCGGGGATGGAAAACGTCAGTATTTGCTTACGCGACGGATTCTCTACAGCCAAAACTCTCGGCAATGGATTAGGAGCAATCAGTCGCCTATCGGGGCTGTTCGATGTTCATTCGATTGTCGGATTGGGCACTGCTGTCTTGGCGCAACTGTGGGCAAACCCCTCATTTAAGCCGGATCTCAAGCATAAATTAGAGCATGGTGGGATCTGTCTGCCGATCGCGGGCGAAGCCGTATCTGGTGATGCTTGGGCAATTTCCCAATCTGCCGATCGCAGTCTGCTGTTAGTGGCAGATGGGTTGGGGCATGGTCCGATGGCGGCTGACGCCGCCACAGCAGCCGTGAGGGTATTCCAAGAGAATGTCTACCGCAGCCCAAAAGAAATTGTTGAGGCGGTTCATCAGGCATTGCGGAGTACGCGGGGTGCGGCGATGGCAATCGCAGACATCGACTTTGAACAACAATCTGTGCAGTTTGTCGGCATTGGCAACATTTCTGCCACAGTACTTTCACCCACAGGCATCTCCCGAATGGTTTCCCATAATGGCACGGTTGGGCATGAGGTTCGCAAGATTCAAGCGTTTACCTACCCGTGGCATCCAGAGGGAATTTTGATCATGCACTCCGATGGGTTAGGCAGCCACTGGCAGTTGGATCGCTACTTGGGTTTAACCGCTAAGCATCCCAGTATAATTGCAGGTGTGTTATACCGGGATTTTAACCGTGGTCGAGATGATGTGACGGTAGTAGTCGCTCGTGAGGATACTCAATCATGACACTAACGATCCTTAGCCTGGAAATTCGCTTTGAGCAAGATGTGGTGATGACGCGGCAACGCACTCGCCAAATTGCCGAAATATTGGGATTTGACGCTCAGGATCAAACTCGCATTGCTACAGCAGTCTCAGAAATTTCCCGCAATGCTTTTCAGTATACTGGCGGCGGAAAAGTAGAATTTAGTATAGAATATAACACGTCAGGGTGCTTTATGATTAGCGTTCGCGATCAAGGATTGGGGATTGCCAACCTGAAAACGATTCTAGATGGGCAGTACATTTCAGCCACGGGAATGGGATTAGGCATCATCGGCACCCAGCGGTTGATGGATCGATTTCACATTGAGTCCGTTGCTGGACAGGGTACAACAGTGCTGATGGGAAAAAACTTGCCGAAGCGATCGCCCCAATTGACTCAAGAACGCCTCGGGCAGATTACGGATGAGTTAGTCAGGAAGTCGCCCCAAAACCCGTTTGCCGAAATTCAGCGGCAGAATCAGGAATTACTTCACGCCCTAGAAGCACTACGCCAGAGGGAAGAAGAACTGCTGCAATTGAATCGAGAGCTAGAAGACACCAATCGCGGCGTTGTCTCTCTTTATGCCGAATTAGATGAAAAAGCTGATTCGCTGCAAAAGGCAAACGAACTCAAAACCCGCTTTCTCTCTAACATGAGCCACGAGTTTCGCACACCGCTGAACTCTATTGTCTCTCTCTCCCGCATGTTGCTAGACCGCATGGATGGCGAACTCACACTAGAGCAAGAAAAACAAGTCATCTTCATTCGCAAAGCCGCTGAAAGTCTTTCCGATCTCGTCAATGACCTTTTGGATTTGGCAAAGGTCGAAGCAGGAAAGACAGTTGTTTATCCTAATACATTTGAAGTCAGCGATCTCTTCGCCACGTTAAGAGGGATGCTGCGACCTCTGCTAGCATGTAATTCCTCAATTGCTCTGATTTTTGACATACCAACCGACATACCTACATTGTATACTGATGAAGGTAAGGTGGCGCAAATTCTCAGAAACTTCATCTCTAACTCCCTAAAGTACACAGAGCAAGGATTCGTGCGGGTTTCAGCCGCGATGACGGGGGAGTTGATTACCTTCTCGGTAACCGACACTGGTATTGGGATTGCTCCGGAATATCATGAGCGAATTTTTGAAGAATATGTCCAAATCGACTCGCCCTTACAGAAACGGACGAAAGGAACCGGGTTGGGATTGCCTCTCTCACGACAGTTAGCCCAATTGCTGGGAGGTAACGTTTCGGTCACTAGTGCTTTAGGAGTCGGTTCCACCTTCTGTGCGACGATCCCAATCACTTATTCCCACCTTACCCTAGATTCCTCTGTTCTCGATCTGAGCCAGTTAGACCCAACTCGGTTACCCGTTTTAATTGTAGAAGATCAACCTGAAACTCTTTTCACTTACCAGAAGTATTTCGAGGGTTCCATTTATCAAATTATCTCAGCCCAGACATTAGCTCATGCAAAACAAGCGCTGGCTGCGTTCAAGCCTGTGGCGATTGTCTTAGACATTTTACTACAACAGCAGCATACCTGGACATTTCTTTCCGATCTGAAAGAGAATATAGCTACTCAGGATATTCCGATTGTGGTTACTACCGTGGTTAATAACCAAACCAAAGCGATCGCTTTAGGAGCTAATGCTTTTTTAATCAAGCCTGTAGAAAGGTTACTGTTATTAAACACCCTCAATCGTTTAGTTAGAGGCAACCAACCGCAAACGCTGCTGCTGGTGGACGATGACCCGATTGCACGATACCTCTTTAAAGACCTCCTGAACGACACCCACTTCAACTTTCTCGAAGCAACCAATGTACACGAGGGCATCCGCTTAGCAATAGACCAACAACCTAGTTGCATTATACTAGATTATACCATGCTCAAAGTCTGTGGGGTTGAAGTGCTAGACCAGCTAAAAAGCAACCCCAAGACTGCCCCCATTCCCGCGATCGTCCACACATCTCAAGTATTAGAAAAGGCAGAACAAGAGAACTTGGCGAAACGCACTGTTGCTATTCTTTCCAAAGAACACCCCTTGCAGTCAGAAGCAGCTGCCTTACTACACTCAGCCTTAATTAAAGCAGGACTATCCTTTGAGATCGGAATAAACCATGCCTGAATCGCAGCTAGTGAGAATTTTGCACGTAGACGACAACGACGCTAACCGCTACATCGTCACCCGAATGCTGCAAAATGCTGGATACAAGGTGACGGAAGCTGTAACGGGGAAAGATGGGCTGGAATTAACACTAGCCCAAAGACCAGACTTGATTATTTTGGATGTACAACTGCCTGACCTCAGTGGCTTTGAAGTTTGTCAACGGATCAAAGCCAACCCGGAAACCACCTTTATTCCTGTCCTTCATCTGTCTGCCACATTGACCAAGAGTCAAGATAAGGCGCAGGGGTTAGATGGAGGTGCAGATGGTTATCTAGCTCAACCGGTTGAGGCGATTGAGTTAATCGCCACCGTGAAAGCATTGCTGCGGATGCGGCAAGCAGAGACAAACCGCCGACAGGCAGAAGCAAACCTGCGATTTCTGAGTGAGGCGAGTGCAGTCCTAGCGGCAACACTTGACTACAAAACCACTCTCAACAATCTAGCACGGCTAGTGGTGCCAATGCTAGCTAAATTCTGTGTTTTCGATCTGGTCAGCGACAATGGTACAATTGAGCGGGTAGCGTGGCAACATGCAGACCCTAGCCAGCAGGAATGGCTCGCGCAGGTGCAACACTACGTCCCGTCTCAAAGTTTTAAGAACCATCCTGCCGCCAGTGTTCTCTCCACAGGCAAACCTATTTTGGTTTCCCAAATTACCGATACTTGGATGCAAGCGGCTGCAAGCAGTGCGGAGCATCTTCAGTTCATGCACGACCTCCAGTTTTGTTCGTTAATCGCCGTACCGCTGATTGCCCACAACCGCAAGCTGGGTGTTTTAACCTGCTGCCAAGGGGTAGAATCGGGTCGTCACTACAGCCACGACGATCTGAGGTTAGTTGCAGACCTAGCGGATCGGGCAGCGATCGCCCTGGATAACGCCCGACTCTACCGTGAAGCCCAAGACAGTAACCGGATGAAGGATGAGTTTTTGGCAACCCTTTCTCACGAGTTGCGATCGCCCCTCAACGCTATACTTGGTTGGGCGAAGTTGCTGAAAACTCGAAAATTTGACGAAGCAACCAAGGCTAGGGCTATTGACGTGATCGAGCGCAATGCTAAGGCACAAGCACAACTGGTTGAGGATCTGCTGGATGTCTCCCGGATCATTCAGGGCAAGTACCGTCTGGATATTGGCGTCGTCGATCTGGTAAGTGTAATTGAGGCGGTAATCGAGACGGTGCGTCCAGCAGCGGATGCCAAGGAGATTCGACTTGAGACAGTGCTTTCACCTGCAGCACCTCCGGTTGCTGGTGACTCCAACCGTTTGCAGCAAGTCATTTGGAATTTGCTTTCCAATGCGATCAAGTTTACTCCAAAGCTTGGTAGTGTTTGTGTGCGGCTGGAAAGGATTAACTCTCACGTAGAAATTATTATTGCTGATACAGGACAAGGGATCAGCCCTGAATTTCTCCCTTATGTATTCGATCGCTTCCGTCAGGCGGATAACTCCATTACCCGTTCCGTCACTGGCTTGGGGTTGGGATTGGCAATCGTGCGTCATCTGGTAGAACTCCACGGTGGCACAGTTGACGCCGACAGTCAGGGCAAAGAACAGGGCGCAACCTTTACCGTCAAGCTACCCCTGTTTGGGAGTGAGGGGGTGGGGGAGGTTGGGGGAGATGAGGGAGATGAGGGA
>CAZZYE010000640.1:0-5043 GCA_964658145.1 uncultured Stigonema sp. | reverse complement strand
ATAGATTCATTGTCTTTATTGAAAGGGCGCTGATGTCAGAAATCTATGCCACAACTGGAACCATCGCGGCGATCGCCACTGCAGTTGTCCCCCAACAAGGCAGTGTCGGTATTGTGCGCGTATCTGGAACAGAAGCCATGCACATCGCCCGCACTCTTTTCCATGCACCAGGGCATCAAGCTTGGGAAAGTCACCGCATCCTCTACGGATACATCCGCCATCCCCAGACACAACAAATAGTAGATGAAGCACTAATGCTCATCATGAAAGCACCCCGTTCATACACTTGTGAAGATGTGGTAGAGTTTCATTGCCACGGGGGAATTATGGCAGTGCAGCAAGTCTTGCAACTGTGTCTGGAAAATAAGGCAAGATTGGCACAACCAGGAGAATTTACCCTGCGAGCATTTTTGAATGGGCGACTAGATTTGACTCAGGCAGAAAGTATTGCCGATTTGGTGGGAGCGCGATCGCCCCAAGCTACACAAGCAGCACTAGCAGGTTTACAGGGAAAACTAGCTCATCCTATACGTCAGTTACGCGCCAACTGTTTGGATATCTTAGCAGAAATTGAAGCCCGGATAGATTTTGAGGAAGATTTAACTCCTTTGGATTATAATACCATCAGAGCGGAAATTGAGAAAATTTCTGCCCAAATCACAAAGCTACTGGCAACTGCTGACAAGGGCGAACTACTGCGCACAGGTTTGAAAGTAGCGATAGTTGGGCGTCCAAATGTGGGGAAATCGAGCTTATTGAACGCTTGGAGCCGAAGCGATCGCGCCATTGTCACTCCTCTACCTGGTACAACCCGCGATGTGGTAGAATCTCAGCTAGTTGTAGGCGGGATTCCAGTACAAGTGCTGGATACTGCAGGCATTCGGCACACAGAAGACCAAGTGGAAAAGATTGGAGTCGAGCGATCGCGCCGTGCCGCCAGTGCAGCCGACTTAGTACTATTTACCATTGACGCTACAACCGGATGGACAGCAGCAGATCGGGAAATTTACGCACAAGTGCAACACCGTCCGTTAATTTTAGTGATCAATAAAATTGACATAGCATTACCAGAACAAGTACAATATCCACCAGATATTAACCAAGTTGTCAAAACAGCCGCTGCCCAAAACCAAGGCATTGAAGCTTTAGAAGCAGCGATTTTGGAGACAGTGCAAGCAGGCTTGGTGCAAGCAGCCGACTTGGATTTAGCGATTAACCAACGGCAAGCTGCAGCATTGACACAAGCGAAAACTTCCCTGGAACAGGTACAAACAACAATTTCCGAGGATTTACCTCTTGATTTTTGGACAATTGACTTACGCGGTGCCATTCAAGCTTTAGGGGAAATTACAGGGGAAGAAGTAACAGAATCTGTACTTGACCGGATTTTTAGTAAATTCTGTATTGGAAAATGAACCACAGAGACACAGAGTACACAGAGAATCTCTGCTTTCTCTGCGTAGGGTGCGTTAACGGAGTGTAACGCACCATTTTTTGGCAGCAGTTCGTTCTATAAAAGTAGGGTGCGTTAACGGAGTGTAACCAATACGGTTCGGATCAGATAATTTACCTACCGATAAACCCTGTAGAGACGCGATCAGTCGCGTCTCTACACTCACAAACAACCTTTAACCGAACCGTATTGGGAGTGTAACGCACCATTTTTTGGCAGTGCGTTACGGTATGGGAGATAATTAGTAAACATTAATACATATCATGTGCCTAACGCACCCTATTTAAAAACGGAATGTCTTTTCTAAATGAAATTAATCATGCCAATGTATTGATTGTAGGAGCAAACCAAGGTATTGGTCTTGGTTTTGTGCAACAATTGCTGCAAGATACCAGGATTGCCAAGGTTTATGCAACTTATCGTCAGTTAGAATTTGCTTCCGAGTTACTAGCTCTTAAAGGCAAACATTCTGACCGATTAATTTGTCTCTCTGTGGATATTACTGACGAATCGCAGATTGTTGAATCTGTTCAACAGATACGTGCTGAAGTTAACAAGCTTCACTTGGTTGTCAACTGTGTAGGGCTGCTGCATGAGGGTAATGTACAACCTGAGAAAAGCTTAAGACAGATCAATACAGAGCATTTGCTACGCTACTTTCAAGTCAATAGTATTGGATCTGTCCTGCTGGCGAAACATTTATTACCATTATTGCGTCATAGCGACAAGAGTGTTTTTGCTAGTATTTCTGCTAAGATTGGCAGTATTGGTGATAACCAACTGGGTGGGTGGTATGGCTACCGAGCTTCTAAGGCTGCACTCAACATGTTTATGCGAAATGTGGCGATCGAGTATGGCAGAAGCAGCCCGAAAACTTTCGTGGTGATGCTGCACCCTGGTACAACCGATACACGCCTTTCTCGTCCTTTTCAAGGAAATGTACCTGCTGAAAAGTTATTCTCAGTAGAGCGTACTGTTAACCAATTGCTGGCTGTCATCGAACAGCTAAAAGAAGGCGATAGCGGACAGTTTTTCTCCTGGGATGGTAGCCGATTGCCTTGGTAGGATAGAAAGAAAATCAGTTCACTCGAATCAAGTTATGACAAGCATCAATATTTCCTTGCCTGAATCAATGAAAGTCCTTCCGAAATTCCGATATACCACTCGACGTAATCAATCGCGCTGTCTTGCGGAATATACTTTCGGAACTTGGGGCGGTTCAGTACAGTGAAAAGTTTTGCAACAGTCTCCTCGGAAATCAAGATAACGCCATGTCCGGACAAATAATCGAACAGCCTCTCAAAGTCTTTGCTTGGACGTATGGCAAAACTGATGAGGATATTAGTATCAATAACAACCCGCATCACTAATCGTTTTTCAACGACGCCATGAGTTCATCATGTTGAGCGTCTGTCATGCCGCGTGTTGCCGCTTCGTTCTGTAATTTTCGTGCAATGACAGATAAGCTAGGACGACCAACCATTAGAGGAACAATCTCATCATCAGGCATTTCGTCCAGTGCCGCTTTAATTTGTTTAGCTGTACCTTGGATAACTCCAGCCTGTATGGTCATTGTTTTTGCTCCTATTCTCTGAGGCGATTATATCACCATGTTGTACATTTAAAATGCAGCTTTATAAGCATCTGACCGAGTAATTCGTAATTCGTAATTAAAAATTCCTAAATTAATTAATAATTAATTCATTAAGGGTATAGGTTCCCCCAACTTTGGATTCTGAAAAAGAAAAAAGCGACGCATCTTTACTGTAGGTTCCCCTGCAATTATGCATGGGGTAATAATTACGAATTACGAATTATCAATTACGAATTATTTTGACCCACTATCCCTCCCCAACTTGCTTCGCTGAAGTTGGGGTATCTCGTGGAAGATTCGATGAAAACAATAGAGATACGTGGCGTTTGGCTTACCACCACAGATAGTAAAGTACTCCTTTCGCGGCAACGCATTGCGGAAGCGATGGACTTCCTTGCCGAAACAGGATTTAATGTTGTGTTTCCTGTGGTTTGGAACAAGGCAACGACATTATATCCTAGTCAAGTAATGCGACAGACATTTGGGATAGAAATTAACCCAACATACATAGGGCGCGATCCTTTAGCGGAAGTGGTTACCGAGGCGCGGCGTGTAGGGCTTCAGATCATTCCCTGGTTTGAATATGGATTCGCCAGCTCCTACAATTTAAATGGTGGATCACTGCTGGCAAAAAAACCTGAATGGGCTGCCCGTGACTATCAAGGTAATTTGCTTAAAAAAAACGGCTTTGAATGGCTGAACGCCCTTGACCACGAAGTCCAGGGTTTCTTGTTAAACTTAATACTGGAAGTTGTAAAAAATTACGATATTGATGGCATTCAAGGTGATGACCGCCTGCCGGCATTACCCTCCGAAGGTGGTTATGACCGAGGAACAGTGGAACGCTATCGCGCTTCATTTGGTAAGAATCCACCAAAGAACTCTAAGGATAGACAATGGTTGCAGTGGCGTGCTGATATTCTGACTGACTTCTTAGCGCGTCTTAATCGAGAAGTCAAAGCTGTTAATCCTAACCTGCTGGTGTCAATGGCTCCTAATATTTATGATTGGGCATTTAAAGAATATCTGCAAGACTCACCCGCTTGGCTGGAACAAGGATTGGTGGATATCATTCACCCGCTCATTTATCGCCGCGACTTCAAAAGCTACAAAGGTATGATTGATCAACTGGTAAGTCAACAGTTCACGGCTGTGACACTGCCGAAGTTAGCACCGGGAATTCTGATGAAGGTTGGTTCTTATCGGATGACTCCAGATTGCCTGTTGCAGGTGATTGAGTACAACCGCACTTGTGGCATTTCAGGGGAAGTGTTCTTCTTCTATGAAGGTTTACGAGAAGATAATAACGCCTTAGCTCAAGTGTTGCGACTTGGTCCTTATGCCTAGAGTGGGGAGTGGGGAGTAGGGGCGGGGTACCCCCGCCCACACAGGAGTGGGGAGAAAGCATATTTTCATGCTTGGGGCGGTGTGAGCAACACTCATGTCATCTTCAACTTGGCAGCAGATGCTGGGATTTTTGAGAAATATTTTTTAGGGGGCGATCGCATGAAAAATCCATCGCAGCTTATACGGGTCATTGAGACTCTCAAACAGGATCTACCAACTCTTTTTCAAAAAGACATTTCCTACGATATTTATACGCAGGATATCTACTTTCAAGATCCGGTTAACAAGTTCAAAGGAAAAGTGAACTACCGAATTATTTTTTGGACTTTGCGATTTCACGTTCAGCTATTTTTTACAAAAATTTACTTTGATTTACATGACGTAAAGCAGTCAGATGAGGACACGATTTTAGCCAAGTGGACAGTACGAGGCATTTTGCGTGTTCCTTGGAAAGCTAAAGTTTTTTTCAATGGCTACTCAACGTACAAACTTAATCAAGATGATCTGATATACCAGCATATTGATACTTGGGACCGCAAACCAGGCGAGATTTTGCAGCAGTTCTTCCGCAAGGGCGGAGACATCTGAGTATATAGCAATCCGTGGAGGAGAGCGTGAATTATAGTTGTAGGGTGGGCAATGCCCACCA
>CAZZYE010000639.1:1435-5045 GCA_964658145.1 uncultured Stigonema sp. | reverse complement strand
ATTGGGTTATGATATTGCCAAGGGAGTTGTCAGCCGATTTTTGGGAACAGTTCAAACAATTTGAAATTGACCGCAGTATGAGCTACATTACTACAGGTGAGCGCATTGGCTACGACATTTTCTTACACCCATGAACTTATAGTAAAAATCTTGTAAGTTAGGCTAAATAAGTTTTTGGGCATTCTATATAGAAATAGATTGAGATTCTGTCCCATGAACGCTGTTAATGTTTTTGAAAGTCTCGCATCTTCGACCTGGCAACGGATTCATCTAGGAGACGTGTATCAAGTCTCCCAAGGTGAGGAAACAATTACAGACTTTAATCTCTTAGAAATGGCAAGAGCTAACTGTCCTGAGGTGAAACTGATCAAAACACCGAAACACAAAGAAAAATACCAAGGCACTGATTGGGAATGGTGGATCGGAAATTCCCCTATAGGTTGGTTGCGTTATGCAGTACAAGCTAAAAAAATTAATTCAAAAGATACTCGTTACGATAAGCTGGCACATAAAGTCAAAGGCAAAGGCGAAGGCAAAGGGATACTGCAAATTAATATTTTGGAACTATATGCTAAGGTAAATCATGCTATTCCACTTTATTGCTTCTTCAACTATCTTGAAATAATGGATATGAGTCGTTATTGGCGTTGCTGCTTACCTTATGAAGTTGAGCAATTCGGTTGTACAGTAACACCATCAAAGAATGTAAAAGCAGCACTTTCTACACATGGCGCGAGAAATTTTACTTTTCTACATTCATTGAATGAGACAAAACCTTGGCGTTGTTTAGTTCGATGCCCTCTAATGCTTCAGGTTTATAAAAACAAACTACCCTACGCATCATTAGGTTTTGAGAACTTCAAAGTATACGATAGACTACCATCTGAACTTTCCTCTGCTCTCGAAACTGGTTATTTAACGCAGTTTTCGTCTGATTTTTATAGCCGTGATCTAGAAATCTATCCAAAGCGAATTCTTGTTGCCAATTACATTGGTGAAGATGTCTAACACTTTTTTGTTGCAATTAGCCTAAATCTCGTAAGAGGACACCTTGTTATTAATTTTCAACTTTTTCTCGGCTTCTACCTCAACACTAGCACTAGGCACAGGCGACAACATAGGCAAACTTGCAGCTGTACCCAATACTTGCTCATCACTCACCTCTAGATATCGCTGTAACTGCTCTAAGTTCCTATGCTCACTAATTTCGTGAATTACCCTCAACGGTATGCGAGTATTACTCATTTGGGTAAGGGCGGTAAGTCGAAAACTGTGGCTCGATACGCCAATAATGCCCACTGCCTTATAAGCTTGTCTCAAGATCCTTGCTGTCAAATCTTCACTAATATGTCCATCATTTCTACCAGGAAATAGGTACACTTCACCAGCTTGTGAATAGTACTCGTTCAGTATTTGCCTCAAGTCGTCTATCACTGGTATATAACTTGTAGCCAGTTTGCCTTTAGTGTTGGCTTTTCTAATGATAAGTCTGGGTGTTACCAGTCCTTTAGGCGTATAGATATCATTCGTCAACAGTGTGCAAGTCTCATGAATTCTGGCAGCACTAAACAGGCAGACAGCAAACAGTGTTCTATCGCGCTCGTTTTGTAGTTGAGCGAAAACTAGCTGTATCTCTGACAGTGTAAGGACTTTACAGCGTTCATGTCTATTGATTTTCATAGCCTATGTTACTGTTCCGTGATCCACAGGCTATAGCTGATACGACTTCGATTAATCAAGGAATATTTTTCCTTAATTTGTGGGAAAGATAATTTTAGTATTTCCACCGGAAAGGGAAAAGACGCCGACATGTTAATTGAATTTGAAGTAGTCACCGTTGACAGTACGGGAAAAATTATTACTCGTGTATTGAAACAAGCTAGCTATTTCACCCAAGCGATAAGAAAAGGCAGTGGTATAGAAATGATTTACATTCCTGGAGGAAGCTTTGTCATGGGATCACCACCAGGGCCAGGTAAGAGTGGTGAACAACCTCAGCATGAAGTAATCGTTCAAGCCTTCAATATAGGGAAATATCAAATCACCCAAGCACAATGGATCGCAGTAGCTGCATTACCCAAAATTAAGCGTGATTTAGACCCAGTACCATCGTACTTTATTGGACACGATCGACCTGTAGAAGACGTTTCCTGGTATGATGCAGTTGAATTTTGTGATCGCTTATCTAAGCATACTAATAAAGAGTATCGGCTACCGAGTGAAGCAGAATGGGAGTATGCTGCGCGTGCGGGAACAACTACTCCATATCATTTTGGTGAAACGATAAGACCTGAGTTAGCCAACTACGCTTCTGGATCAAAAACGTCTCGTAAACAAACAACAGATGTAGGCAGTTTTTCACCTAACGCTTTTGGTTTGTACGATATACACGGCAATGTTTGGGAGTGGTGTGCAGATACCTTTCATCATAATTACCAGGGAGCGCCTACTGATGGAAGTGCCTGGATCAATGAGGATAACAATCACTACCGAATAGTGCGCGGTGGTGCGTGGAGCTTCGATCCCGTATCCTGCCGTTCTGCTTCTCGCACCATTGCCAGCCCCGACCACAGGCACTACCACTTCGGTTTTCGGGTAGTATGTGGTGGTGTGGCGGCGAGGACTCTTTAGCTATTCAACCGAGATATTGAATCTAGATGAGTTCCTGAACAGCTAAGAACTAAACTTACAACAGTGATGAGCAAGGGGCGAACTGATCGCCCTTTTGTCGTAAATACTATCAATCAACCATGCGATCGCTCTCCCATCGTCAGCCTCTTGAGTCAGAAGAGGAGTTGATACAGGTGATCCAACGAAGCCGCCAACGTCAGCAACAACGCGATCGCACTCTTAACCCCCACTGTAGGGGTTTTTTCAACAATGCACAATCAAATAAAATTGACCTATACATCGCAATATAGCAATCGTAAATGATTCGTGAAATTCTCTCTCTTTTTTCTCTGCGCTCTCTGCGTCTCGGCGGTTCTTAAAAAAATAATTTTCACATAGGAACAAAACACAATAATCTTAAAAAGATGATTTATTTGTGCCTACCTACTTAGCTGACTACGAGTACGTACAAATGGAACAGGAAACTACTACTTTTAATTGGGTATAACCCGCTCTATTTATAGCTCTCAGGTCATTCTTCTAGATTTTAAAATAGAGTTAAGTCACATTCATCAGCGCTTCAGTCACATGAAAATACAGCCATCCGTGTTAGTCCATTTAGGATTTGGCAAGTATGTACGCTCTGACCAAGTTAAAGCGATCGCACCAATTGAAGAAGGTCGAGGACCAGGGCGGCGCACCTTTGTTCATTTGGTAGAGCAAACAGACCCCATTATTGCTTCTCGATCTGAAGATACCATTGTACGGGACTTAGTACAAGAACCGCGCGAAGTCACTCAGGCACGTCAACAGCAAGAAATTCTCCAAGATTTATTGGTAGACCTAGGTAATGTCAATTCGACTGTGCGGCGGATTAGTCGTGACGAGGGCGGTTTGGATCTGGATTTGTTGGAACGGCGTATCCGTCAAGTTTTAGAGAACGAGTCAAGATAAATACACTATTAAGAGACGCGAAATTTCGCGTCTCTACACTAAGGGT
>CAZZYE010000639.1:0-1425 GCA_964658145.1 uncultured Stigonema sp. | reverse complement strand
CGCACCGAAAGTTCGGGGTGGTGCGTTACGCTAGCGCTAACGCACCCTACACGTTTTGTATTTTATTTTAGTCCGCGTTCTTAAAAATGGACTAAATATTGTTTTACAGTCCTCTGAAGAGGACTTAGACTATTAGCCTGCGATTTCAATCGCAGGCGGATGTGAAAATTAGCAAGAAAAATGATTACAAACAATACTCTGACACCAAATACTCCTGCGGTAAAATCCCCCAAATTATGGATGCCGGAGCGGGTATTATTCACACCTGCGGCTTTAGATGAGCCTTGGGGACAGCAAATTCTCTCGCGTGTCCAGTCTCTCAACTTACCGATTGAGGAGTTACCACGCAATCGCCTTACAGGTTTGCGCGGTGAAACTGAGCGCGATACCTATAACACTGCTAAGCGTACCCTAGCAGTGGTCACTGCACCACCTAGTTCCTTTAAACTCAGCCCCATCCCACCTTCGGCTGATTGGCAATTTCACATTGCTGAGGGCTGTCCAGCGCACTGCCAATACTGCTATTTAGCGGGTAGCTTGTCTGGTCCGCCAGTCATTCGCGTGTTTGCCAACTTACCTCAGATACTAGATAATCTAGCTGCTTATGAACGTTCCGGGAACACAACGAGTTTTGAGGTTAGCTGCTATACTGACCCACTAGGCATCGAGCATCTCACAGGTAGCCTTGCTGAATGTATCCGTTACTTTGGCACTCGTCCTGAGGCACATCTACGTTGGGTGTCAAAGTTTGAAGCTGTGGACGAACTACTTGACTTACAGCATAATGGTCATACCCGTTGCCGAATGAGTGTTAATGCTGCGTCTGTTTCCGGTCGCTTCGAGGGTGGTACAGGGTCAGTGACATCACGGCTGCAAGCCTTACGACGTTTGGCACTACCATCCGCCAACGGTGGTGGGTACCCGGTTGGTTTGGTCATTGCGCCGATTATGCATATAGATGATTGGCAGATGCATTACGATCGCCTGTTTGACCAGATTAACGAAGCACTAGATTTTGAGTGTGACCTCACTTTTGAACTCATCTCACACCGCTTTACACCCGGGTCAAAAGGTGTCTTACAAACTTGGTATCCCCAATCAAAATTAGACATGGACGAGGAGAAACGTAGTGTGAAGCGGAATAAGTTTGGCGGTATTAAGTATGTCTATGACACAGACACAATGAAGACTATGAAGCGCTTTTTTGAGGGTGAGATTCAACGGCGCTTTCCTACTGCTAAGATGCTTTATTGGACATAAGAGTGTAGGGGAATACTACGAAGAAATTTGCAGAATTGAATGCGGGATTTGACAAAACTTATGTCCATGAATAACTTTATAGTTTTACATCTATTAGGTGCCAATTAAAGTACTTTCATCGTTTGTCAACTTAAGATTAATACCCCTACACCCTTACACCCCTAC
>CAZZYE010000638.1:0-5050 GCA_964658145.1 uncultured Stigonema sp. | reverse complement strand
CCTGTTCCCTGTTCCCTGTTCCCTTTTAATTGCGAACATAGAGACGAATCGCACCCTCATCCATAGGGAAGGACTGAATCAATTTATGTTGCTTGGTTATCCACTGATCAACAAGGGGATTAAATTCGCCATAAGTTCGATAACCCCACTCTCGAAACGCACGAGGTACATAGACAATAAGTTCGGGTGGATGAGAATGCATGCTTTCCAAGAACTCCTGCTCATCTTGAGAACTAGGAAGAGTTATTGGCAAAAAGGTGAGTTCTCGACTTGGTGAGTGAGTTGCTGTTAGAAAATTGAGGATATTGCCTTCTGGCAAAACGAGTACGGAATTAGCCCCAGAGGTCTTGATAGCATTGATAGTCTGGTTTAAAGAGCGGGCGAGGGCTGCATTTGTTGTGTAGAGAGTTCCATGGGATGAGTTGACTGCGTATTGATAATGTGATAATGTACTTATGGTGTTCCAACTGCCAATAAGCAGGCAAACTAGTAAGTAACGCCACACGACTCCACTAATACGCTGAGTCGAATGGTAAAGCAGTGTGAAAAATATTAGTATTACTGGCGCGGCATATAGTCCGTAGAAATTGATATAAAATAGCCATCGAGAGTTGAGCAACAGCGAGAAAACCAGTAATGTCCACATAAGTGGCGCATGTTTATACTGAGGTAGTTGCGGTCGGTTGAGAGCGAACCACCCGATGAAAACCGGTAAGCACCAAGACAGATTGCAAAGAGGATCGCCTATGTAAATGGCACCGGAGTGGAAAATCAACTTACTCAGCTTAATTAACAAAATCAAACCAACCTTTGCAAAAGCAAAGCCTGCAAGTACTTCCAATAAGGTCCTCAGCCATTGAGGAATGTTGATTCGTCGTCTAGATTTCAAGAGCCAAGTTGCGGCGATCGTTGACATCAAAACTACTAGAGAACTAGCAAAGAAACTCTTGAAGGTACCCCACCAAATGGAAAGAGTTTTGGCAGGTGAAACCTGAAAAAGAGTGCTTTTGTTCAGAACGCCGAGTTGAGATATTGGGAACAGCGATGAATGCAACCTCTCCCAGGAAACTTGCTCTAGGACTAAGGCAAATGGTATAATCACACATGCACATGTTACCACGAGTATAAGTCCGCTACGTACTACCCTAGTATGCAGGTTTTGAGGGTATAGATTAGCACCGAATAATATAGCTCCAAGTGCGGATACTCCGTACTCCTGTTTTGCCACCCCAGCTAGTCCACAGGCGATCGCTGCTGCAATGAGCCATCTTGTCTTACCAGTGCAGGTATAGCAGTCAAGGGCAGCGATCGCCAGCAGACAGAGGACTATACCATAGACTGCACCGTAACTGTAAGGTAGGATGAAATTAAACAGCCCAGGACCTAAGGCGCAGTAAATCAACATACATACGGTGCCCAATGCTGCCCAACGGGCATCAGTAAGACGCAAGATCAAGCGATAAAACAGTAATGTTGCTGCTAATGCCAAGCTTAGCCCTACTCCAAAAAACACTTCCAATCGCTGCCCAAAGAGTAACAGCGCTAGTGCATTAGCGTAGTAGGCGAGTGGACCGTAGTAGGTTTCTACATCGCGGTACGGTATTTGCCCTGCTAAAATCCGAGCAGAAATCTCAACCTCGCGACCAACGTCAATGATCGGATATTCGACCTTGCCCCAACTCGCCCAAGCAAGCAGAGCAAAGCAGGCAAGTACAGCAACAAGAGCAGGATTAACGTGTAACGAATCCTTGAGAACATGCTTCTTAACTGTAGGCACGAAGGTCATTTTTTCTAGGGTATACGTTGTTCGCGGGCGTATTCAGAACTCTAAGAGCTAGGAATTGCAATCTGATCTACCGCAAATGGTCTCACTACCTCTACCTCTCCGGTGCTCACATCCACGTTGTGCAGAACATTATTTCTTTGCGATTGGGGGTCAGCTAGGGCAAAGAGTTGCTTGTCTGGAGAAATAGCTAGGCTGAGCAAGTCATTCTGCAAAGGTTTATTGTTTAGCCTTAATGGCGATAAGTTGATAATGTTTCCTTTGCCAGAGTCTATCTGCGCCAGAGTTGTTACGCCTTGGCGACCGAGAGTGGTAGCGTAAATTGTTCCATCTGTAGATTGGGCAAGATTACTTACGCGCAGGAACGGTGGCACATTTGGCAAACCCGAATTATTGCCAGAATTGACTGCGCCTGAGTTGCGGTCAATAGTTACCAACTGAAAAGGCGGAGTGCCTCCATTGAGACTAACTACAGCAAGGAGGATGCCGTCTTTAGTTGCCACCAAATCTTCAACTGTACTATTATTGTTTGGCAGTCCTGATACGATCAGACTTTTTTGAGCTTGATTCGACTTAGTATCGGTAACGAGCAGGCGACTGACAGGACCCTTGTCTGAGTTAATTACAGAACTAGCAATCACTGTACCATCGGCTAAGGTAGTTAAACCAGTTAGCCGCTCACGAGGAGCGATGGATACAGCTTGATTTGTTTGATTTGCAAACAGCGCCGCAATGTTTTGGGAGAATTGTGGTAGGTTCTCAACGTTATTAGGCGGAATTTGCAGTATTGATAGCTGCTGACCAGTCTGCAAGTTTGCCAAGATCAGACTTACTGCTGGGGTAGCGCTGGCTGCATCGCTAGAAGTGTTGGCTCCAACAGTGTTGTTGGTTCCGAGGCTCAACCCTAAAATGACTGGTGTCTGCTGTCCAATTGCCTTACCTGCAACGTTGGCAAGAGCTGTGGCGGCCGCACTAGCTAGAGCTATCTGACCAAATTTTCGCCGTCTGATTATGAAATTCATATATGCAATCCTATTGTAAAATCAAGGTAAAAACTTTAGGGAACAATGATGCCTGAGCATGGGTTCAGAGGTTTAGCACCCATGCTTGCCAATACGTTGACAGCAATTTGTTTAGCGCGAATGTCTTCGCGGGGCGAAGTCACACCGTCGCTGTCCAGCCCCCACACCCATTGAATAGATCCGGTGGCAAAGACTTTAGCACCGCTTGCTGCTGTGTAGCGAACTGCATGTGAGGAACGGGGATTGGTTCCCGAAGGAAAGCCCTCTAAATCCATAGCACTATCTTTGGTTTGTCCGATATCTGGCAACGGAGATTGGGACTCGCCAAGCACAACTAGACCTGAGGGGGATGCGTTTGTGTTCAGTGCATCCCATTCAAAGCCCACCAACTGACTCAATGTATCACCGTCTTTCAGACCAGTGTTGGCGTAGTAAGGGTCACTACTGTTTTTGACCACGAAGTCGAACCCTCCGTAGACAACATCTTTATCAGCAATGTACATCACTCCCAGCAAGGCGCTTTCCGGTCGCTGATTCAGAGAACTACGGAATGCGTTTGTGGGTTCGTCATCAGTAGCGGCGTCTTTGTAACAGACCATAATTCGGTTGGGTGTCGAACCATTAGTGGCGTTCTCGAACCGCACTCGCCAGTAAGCTGAATTGCCACAGAAAAATGCTAAATTAACTTTGGCAGACAGTGCCTTCTCGACACGATCGCGCTCCTCACTAGTCCAGTACTCGTCATGACCTACCGCCAGGAATACTTTGTGCTGAGAAAGCAAATTCGGGTTAGAGTGGACATCGACGTTGGTGACGTAGGATACATCATAGCCAAAGGACTCCAGCCACCTGACCATGTTGTACTCCCAACGCAGTAAGTTATTGTACTCACCTGTTTCAGTTGTGGTTTCTGAGAATGGTAAGTCGTAGGAAACCTTTAATGCCTTTTGACCGTTAATACTATTAAAACCGTACAAACTGTGACCACCAGAGTTGCTATAAGCCAAGAAGGTGTTAAAGCAACTCTGAAACAAGATATCAGACTTGCTGCTATCATCTCTAACAACGAACCACACCTGTGACTGCTTGCCATTTTGGTTTGTGAGTTTGGCAATATAAAGACCACTAGTCCAGTCAGCGCCTACCTGTAGGGTGTAGGAAGTTGACCAATTACATTCGACTAAGTAGGTCTTTGTATCCAAACTACATGGAGGTTGAGATTTTCCTTTGAGCGAACCGCTGCTAACCATCAATCGCCCCCCGATGCCGCCATAGTAACCTAAGCGGTACACATCAATTGTGAAATTTCCCGCCAGTGCCAAGGATACTTTGATGTCCAGCTTTTCGCCCTTATCTACACTTGTTGCTGCAGCATAACCAGCTATTGTATTGTTGGTATCCTGGTTGGTGATTTTCCAGTTCGTAGTACCAGATTTTTGGTTTTCTAAATAAATGGGATTAGTTGTTGTCGGATTAGCCATGGCTTTATAATATTTTAGTTTTATATAGAAGTTTGAATGTCGGCAATTAGCCCTAAACACTAGAACTGAAGCCGCTAATTAGAAAAAGCCAGAAGCCGACCTAGGATAAAGGTATGTCCATCTTCGCGAACTTTACCTATGTATTAGCCTACATGCACCACTGTTTATGTAATATTTTGCTTGTCACACTTGATGATTTTTCATTTCTAAAAAAAAGATTTAGTTATTTTTTTTAGAAATAATAATCATAAAAATAGCGGACTTTATTTAGTAGCTAATTACTGCTATTCTGATGTTTTTTATTCTCTGGCAAAAATACACTCAATCTTTTTTTCTAAGTTTAGTCTATTAAAAGAATTACATTTTTGAAAACATTTATAATAAACTTTTCATAAAGTATTTATAAAGTTATCTTTAATTGGCTACTTGTAAGCTTTGGAAACTGTTGAAAAATATGTGGAAATGTCTACCTATATTATCTTTTATGTAAATACATAATACTCGCAGGACTTTTATCCATCCTGTATACTACTGTGCAGCTTGTTTCCCTCGCCCAGAGAACTGCTCGCTGCCCTCGTCTTGGCGCAATGTTTAAGTATTATTGCTTAAAAAAAAGTATAAAATTTTACCATATCTTGTAATCGTGTCCTAAGTTTTAGTGAAAGCATTATTGAGAAATGACGAATTTTTGAGGAATTCGTCAACGTGCTGTACGACTGTATTGTTATTCAGGGTATTATTGACAAACTGTGAGGTGTTGAGAA
>CAZZYE010000637.1:0-5059 GCA_964658145.1 uncultured Stigonema sp. | reverse complement strand
TAACCACTAACTACTAACATAAAATTAAAAATTAAAAAATTGACTATGCCGAATTTGCAGAATTTTCGCGATTACTATGAAATTTTGGAAGTACCTAAAGATGCTTCCAATGAAGAAATTAAAAAGAATTATCGGCGATTGGCAAGACAATATCACCCTGACCTCAATCCGGGAAACAAAGAAGCCGAAGAAAAATTTAAGGATCTTGGTGAAGCTTATGAAATCCTTTCCGATACAACAAAGCGGACACAGTACGATCAGTTTAGCCGTTTCTGGAAAGAAAAGGGTTATGCTGTTGGCAAATCAAAACCCCGCGATCATAGCTGGTGGAATAATCGCTCTAACAGTCGCAATGTTAAGGAAGAAGTAGATCCTGGCGATTATCCTGATTTTGAAAGCTTTATTAATCAAGTTATAGGTGTAGCCGATGGCAGAGAAAGTAGAAATGGCGCCTCTACCAATGGTGCTAAACGCGATCCGTTTCGTTCCCCCACAAGAAAAGTTGAATACACAATAAATCCCCGCACAACACGTCGGGATATAGAAGCAAGATTAACCTTGCCATTAGAAAAAGCTTATAAAGGTGGATTGGAGAGGATTCGTCTGGAAGATGGGCGATCGCTTGAAGTACAAATGCCTGGAGGTATGGTAACAGGTCAAACCATCCGTTTGCGAAAACAAGGCATCAATGGTGGCGATTTGTACTTAAAAATTACCGTTGAACCTCATCCCTTATTTAACCTGGAAGCCACAAATATATTCTGCCAAGTACCGCTAACTCCCAGCGAGGCGGTCTTGGGAGGACAAATAGAAGCACCAACCTTAGATGGACCAGTAAAAATGACTATCCCTCCAGGAGTTAGGTCTGGTCAACGATTTCGCCTGGCGAATAAAGGCTACCCCTCCGAGAGTGGTAAACGCGGCGATCAATTGGTAGAAATCCAGATAGTTACTCCCAAAGACATTAGTCCGCAAGAACGGGAACTCTACGAGAAGTTACGAGAGATTGAAACCTTTAAACCCCGCGCTGGCGACCGTTAATTATAGCCTAAATTCCTGTGTTCGCAAGCGCGTGTCCATTAGGACAAGACTACTAATAGCTAATAGCTAATGGTAAAAAAGCAATTAGCCCTTCGGCTTCGCCCAACGGTCGCCTCACATCTTGCACCTTATCAATAAGGGCTGGTGGGCAGTGTCCACCCTACGTAATCATAAGCATTCTGTTGCTCTGATTTTCGCAACAAGACAATGGTGCAAGATCTGAGGAGCGCAGATCCGATTGGGAGTGAAACACGAAGGATGTGGGCTGTCTCGCCAGTTCCCAGGGCGCGGGAAACAAGCTGCTCTTTCCTGGACTCACAATTAGCAATTAGCAACCAATGTCCAAGTATGTCACAATATTAGAAAAAACTTGATCGCTAAGTGACTAAAACAGCCGTGAATCAAAACGGGGCCATGCCACAAAGCAGCGAACCTACTTATTATTGCCTGTTAGGATTGCATCCCTCTGCATCGGCAATCGAAATCCGTCGCGCTTATCGGGAACTGAGCAAACACTATCATCCTGATACTACAGACTTGCATCCCTCTGTGGCTACAGCCAAATTTCAGCAACTTAACGAAGCTTATGCCACTCTCAGCAGCCCAGAACGACGGTTTACCTACGACTTGAAAATCGGTTATTCGCACTTTGGGGTAATTCAACCGCCTCCTGACTTGAACCATCCCGTTTCTTCTTCCTTAGACTTATCTAAATCAGCTTACCTAGACCCTAGCGATCGCCCTCTCTCAGCCGGAGAAATCTTTGCTTTATTTATTCTTGGGTTGACATTTTTAGCTTGCTTGCTGTTAGCGATCACCATTGGCTTAACCCGTGGCGATGCTGCTTTCCAAACGCATCTGCTGCAACCTACCACCACTGTACAACAGCAAATTACCCACCCGAAGCAACCAACTACCCCTCTAGAAATTAAAAATTAAAAATTAAAAATTTCTTAATTTCTACTCCTGTACAGACGTTCCGGCGGAACGTCTCTTCCCTACTCCCTACTCCCAAAATCCAAATGCTTCTTCTTCCCCCTGAAACTCCCCTATATAATCATCCTCTCCCCCAAATTGAGCAGTGGTTGAGAGACCAAGGTTGTCAACAAGATGAACAACAGTTGCATTGCTGGCATGTGCAGCGACCTACTTGGGAAGCCGAACTTTGGCTTGATATTGAGCAAATCATCGTGAAATATCTTCAATCTGGGGAAAATGAGCAACATATCCAACGTTCGTTCAAGTATTCCCTCAGCCGACAAGATGTAGAAAGAGCCGTTTTTTCTGGACCCTAAAGAAATTATGAATGATGAATTATAAATTCTGAATGAAGTTTTCATAATTCATCATTCATCATTCATAATTTTTTACACTTTGCCAAACCTACGTTCCCGCTGTTGGTAAGTGTACAAGGCACGGTAAAACTCACTCCGGTCAAAATCAGGCCAGAGAGTCTCGGTTATATAAATTTCTGCGTAAGCCATTTGCCAGAGAAGGAAGTTACTAATTCGCATTTCCCCACTAGTACGGATTAACAAATCTGGGTCACAAATTCCTGCCGTGTAGAGGTGGCGTTCAAAGGTTACTTCATCAATTTCATCGGGTTGCAGTAGACCTTGCTGTACTTTATCAGCGATCGCACGGCAAGCATGTAAAATCTCTTGTCTACCTCCATAATTTGTTGCCACTGTAAACCGGATACTGACATTTTCACGAGTTCGTTCCATGGAACGAGAAATTTCCTCTTGTAGGGATCGTGGTAGGGCACTCAAGTTGCCGACAAACTTAATTTGAACATTCTCCTCAACCATTCCCCGTAGTTCTTGGCGTAAAACCCTTTGAAATAAGGTCATCAAAAAATCGACTTCTTCGTGCGGTCTTCCCCAGTTTTCGGTTGAAAAAGCATAAGCTGTCAGTGCTTCAATTCCCCAATCTTTACAACAACGAAGCAAATCCTTAAGAGCATCAACACCAGCTTTATGACCCATAACTCGGGGTAGACCTTGACGCGATGCCCATCGACCATTGCCATCCATAATCACCGCAACGTGTTTGGGCAGTAGTTCTCGTTTTAAGTCAAGGGGCAGATCTTGCAATTCAGTTTTTTGTGCTGTCATTTCTTATCTCGCGAAGCAGTCGATGGTAATCCTAGTAAACGTAAAACCAGTGCTAGTGCTTTACCACGAATCTGACGACCCAAACTTAACAAACCAGGAGCAACGGCTTCCCCATCTGTAGATCGGGAAAATTGATCCTCTAATGACTCTTTCAGCTTCGTGATCGTCAGTGGTCTATTTAGCGTTCCTCGTTCCGCTACGGAAATGGAACCTGTTTCTTCTGATACAACGACACAAATGCAATTTTCGACGCGCTCAGTAATTCCCATCGCCGCCCGGTGGCGTGTTCCTAATTGGCGAGAGGCTGTGCGTCCTGAAAGCGGTAGAATTATTCCCGACGCCACAATCCGCGAGCCACGAATCAACGTTGCCCCATCGTGCAATAAAGTTTTCGGCTGAAAAATTGTCTGTATCAGTTCCTTAGAAACCTCCGCATTCAGCTTGACTCCAGGTACAGAAAAATCTCGCTCATCAATTGGACCTGTAGTTTCTAAAATTAGCAAAGCTCCAATACGATTTTTCGATAGCTCTTTAACCGCATCGACAATTTCGTCAATCACACTATCAGGTTTGGGAACAGCTCGACTAGAAGGTTGAAACAACTGTCTGAATTCACCTCGTCCCAATTGTTCCAAAAATCGGCGAAACTCTAACTGGAGAGCAACCGCCATTGCCACAGCACTGCCAACCACTAACTTTTCAAGTACAAAATTCAGCAGTTGTAGCTGCAATCTGCCACTCAATGCTGACGCCAACATCAAAATAATAAATCCCCGTACCATCCAAAGTGTCCGGCGCTCACTAATAATAACAAGGATCATGTACGTCAGCGCCAGTACTAACACAATATCCAGAGTCTCAAGCAGCAAGGACTTAGACCATCCTAGGTTTATCAGCCATTGCTTCCACCAATCTCCCATGACATCTGGATTCAACCTTCTCCCGTGAATGATGAATTATGAATGCTAAATTATGAAAAATTCATCATTCATAATTCATCATTCATTATTTCTGAATAAGTCTTTGTGGTAGGCAATCTTGTCGAATCAAGTCCTGATAATTTTCCCGCCGCAAAATTAAATTTGCTTCGCCGTTCGCTACTACAACTGCTGCCGGTCGGGGCAACCGATTGTAGTTCGATGCCATACTGTGATTGTAGGCACCAGTTGCCATCACTACAAGAATATCCCCTGGTTTAGTTTTTGGCAGCTGGGCATTCTTTATTAGAATATCCCCAGATTCACAATGTTTACCAGCAATTGTCACTGTTTCCGTAAGGGGAGCAGACATTTGGTTGCCCACCACTGCGCGATAAACTGACTGGTAAGTGATTGGGCGTGGATTATCAGACATTCCTCCATCGACTGTTACGTAAGTACGGATTTCCGGAATAACTTTCGCGCTGCCGATAGTGTAAGCAGTTACGCCAGCTGTACCAATGAGAGATCGCCCGGGTTCACTCAGTAATTTCGGTAAAGGCAACTTTTCTGCAGCACAAGCCGATTGAATCACTTCACAAATCGGTTTTACCCATTCCTCAATGCTAGGGGGATCGTCGGATTCTGTATACTTAATCCCTAAACCACCACCGACATTTAACTCACACACTGATATACCGTATCCAGCTGCGAGTTTCAACCACTGCACCATAACAGCAGCTAAATCCCGATGCGGTTGGCGTTCAAAAATTTGGGAACCAATGTGGGCATGTAACCCCACACAGTTCAGGACTGGTTGCTTGCTAACAAAAGTAAACAACTCATCTAGTTGATTGGGATCAAAGCCAAACTTACTATCCAGATGTCCTGTACGAATGTATTCATGCGTATGACATTCTATACCAGGAGTTAAGCGAAGCATGATGCGAATGGGAGTTGGGGGGGATGAGGAGGATGAGGGGG
>CAZZYE010000636.1:0-5075 GCA_964658145.1 uncultured Stigonema sp. | reverse complement strand
AAATAGCCCTGGGAAATTAATTATGCGTTACCTTCCATCCTTGTAGAGACGCGAAATTTCGCGTTTCTACAAGGATTTCCGGAGATGTCTATTTAATTCCCACCACTTGAATCTGTCTCCAATCTGCCAATTGTACCAATACTGGCAGATTCGTAACCATTCATTCAACTCCAATTTTTGATTTTTGTCTGGATACATTCTGTATTGGTAATTTAGCAACATTAGAAATCACCTCCTGCTTTTAATTAGTGTTGCTATTATAAACTACGGTCATTATAGCAAAGTTTCCGTAAATCTCATGAGAAATGATTTGGTTTCAAAAGGCAGGTCAGTCAGCAACCTTAAGGTGCATTTGGTTTTGACTACAAAATATCGGCGCAAAGTCTTTACAGATACAATGTTGACTCGTTTGCACACTGTTCTTGAAGAATTGTTAACCAAATGGGATTGCAAGCTTGTTGAATTTAACGGTGAAACTGATCATGTACATGCGTTATTTCAGTATCATCCCGACTTGCAGCTAAGCACGCTTGTCAGCAATATTAAATCAGTTACTTCTCGTAAGCTGAGACAAGAATTCGCGGAATATTTGAAGCACTTTTACACAAAAGATGTTTTTTGGAATGGGTCGTACTTTGTCGCTAGCTGTGGAGGCGTGACCATCACAACCTTAAGACAGTACATTGAAAGTCAAGACCAACCGGAAAATGACAATTAAGGCGCTGTCCCCACTCCTTCATCAACCTGCGGTTGATATAGGTCGGAGGACGTACCTTAATTGTCCAGGCATTCATCCCACCGAGACGAAGGGGTGAGATGTGGGATGAATGCCCGATAAAGCTAAATTTTGTTCTCTGTTGCTGGGTAAGTGGCAGGAGGCGAATATACCTGAAAAATCGGGATGTCTGATAGCCCCGAAGTGACAAAGTGAAGGCTGTACTCTGTCACGTTATTTATATCGGGGTGGAAAGCCCTTCGGGTGACGCTCGTTCCTCGCTAACGCTTCGCTATCGCCAGTCCCCTACGGAGGGTCTCCCTCCGTGGGGGCTGGACTCACCGGCACTCCTCTGTTTTAACTGCCGTCAATATTTCTTGCCCATTTCTCTATCAGTTCACTAATGCTTGTTTCTTCTGATTGGGCTTTTCTCGCTAAAAGCTCCCAAGCCGTATCGGTTAACAAAACTCCATGTCTTTTTTTTACCTCATCGTGCAAAACTGGTTGATTTCTTATTCTTTTTATTCCTTTTACTGTTGACATTTTTAGAACTGTTGACTATACTAAATAGAATTTATCAAAAAAACATGGGGGTGATGTTAAAGGGCTATGAAGACAACACCATCATTCATAACAGAGATGCCTTTGAATGTTGCTAGTAAACAGGAAGCAGAATTACTGTCTCGGTTTCAAGCATCTCGTCAACTGTATAATGCTTGCTTAAATGAAGCGATGGAGCGGATGGAGTTGGTACGCAATTCTGATGCCTATAAAACAGCCAAGAAGATATCCAGAGAAGAAAAGAAAAAGCGCAGTGAAGCGTTTGCTGAAGCAAGAAAGGCTTACAGGTATTCCGACTATGACTTACAAGTCACCAGGTTTCGTACAATCTCAATTGAAGCGCAAAGCTGCGAAGTCTGCCGGACAGAATCTTCTGTCCGGCGAGCTTCGCGAGAATGCTGGCGGTTCATTCACAACCTTTTCTACTCGGAAAACTGCGCTGTCTCAGACTCATTTGGACGGCACTCGCATTAAGAAATCGCTCTTCAAAAGAGTCCATTACGACAAGTCAGGCATAGTAATGCATCGTGATTTATTCAGCGCATATCTGAGTAGATTTGTTAATGACGAAGACAACCTTCTATTGCATCTTGCTGCTAGTCAGTGGGAAAAGTCGGAGCCGATTTTATTGGAGGCATGGGAGGTTTTCAAACAAACTGCGAAGCGAGTAGCCGAGTGCGAAAGTAGGCTGAGTCATTCACCCTCTGAGCAGTTCTCCAATCAGCTGGGACGCGCTGACCAGATAGCCAATTCTTCGGAGTTCGGGCAAAAAGTTGGTGTATCCTCCCAGCCAGAATCCCCTAGCTAGAAGCTAGGGGTGTGGCTCAACATATATTATCTATTTACGCCTTTATTTTTATTTCTTGTAAAACTTACCATGCCTTTCGTCTCCAAGCTACGTCCGGATTTTCTCGTCAGCTTGTTCCTCAGCTTCTTACTGAGTGCAGTACTTTTGGGGAACAATTTCAGTAATGCTGCCACACCAACACCAGCAACACCAGTATCTAGTGTTGCCCTCACCCAAGGTGTGCGGAAAACAATATTAGATAACGGCTTAACGGTGCTAACCAAAGAAGTCCACACCGCGCCAGTGGTAAGCGTACAGGTATGGTACCGAGTTGGTTCGCGTAACGAGTCCGTTGGGGTGAATGGTATTTCTCACCAGCTAGAGCATTTGATGTTTAAAGGCACTACCGATCGTCCCGTACAGTTTGGTCGGCTGTTTAGTGCTTTGGGCAGTCAGTTTAATGCCTTTACCAGTTATGACGAAACAGCTTACCATGGGACGGTGCAGCGCGATAAGTTAGAAGCACTGTTAACCTTGGAAGCCGATCGCATGGAAGGCTCTTTAATTGGAGCCGAGCAACTGGCTAGTGAGAAGCGCGTTGTGATCTCAGAGTTGCAGGGATACGAAAATTCACCAAGCTACCGCCTTAGTAAGGCTGTAATGCGAGCTGCATTCCCAAATCGACCTTATGGTTTACCTGTAGGAGGCACAAAAGCCGATGTGCAGAAATTCACGGTGGAGCAGGTACGCAACTACTACCACACATACTACAGCCCAGACAATGCCACGTTAGTGGTGACAGGAGATTTTGCCACTGAACCTGTACTCAAAACTGTCCAACAAACTTTTGGGAAACTGCCGAAACGGGAAAAGACGGCTCCTCCTAAAGTATCTACTGCTCCAGTAGATGCTACTTCTGGTGGTAATAAAACGCCTATCGTCCTGAAACAGCCAGGAAGTGCGGCATTGTTGCAAGCCGTATATCCCCTACCTAATATTAATCATCCAGATGTGCCTGCTATCGATTTGATGGATACTATCCTCACAGGTGGGCGTAGCTCTAGGCTTTACCAAGCTTTGGTGGAATCTGGTATAGCAAGCTCAGTCGGAGCAAGTGCTGCAGAACTGATCGAACCGGGTTGGTACGAAATTACCGCTACGGCTGCTCCGGGTAAAGAAGTATCAAAAGTTACTTTAATGCTGCAACAGTCTCTGAATAAATTTCAACAGGAACCAGTTTCTACAGAAGAATTGAACCGGGCAAAAACGCAACTGCAAGCCTCTTTTATATTGAGTAACCAAGATATTAGCAGTCAGGCAACTCAACTGGGGTATAACCAAACTGTCGCTGGGGATTATCGCTATGTTGAGCGGTATTTGGCGGCGATCGCCAAAGTGACGGCAGCGGATGTGCAGCGAGTAGCGAAAACTTACCTCAATCCTGCTAAACAAACTATCGGTTTCTTTATCCCAACCCAACCAGATGGCAAACCAGGAACTTCCAGCACTGGTACTGGTCGTACAGCTGAGAACTTCAGCCCTGGTAAGCCTGTAGATCCAGCCGAACTTGCCAAATACCTGCCGCCTGCTACATCAGCTACTGATTCCACTAAACAAGAGCTACCACAGCAATTCACCTTGGACAATGGAATGCGAGTTTTCATACTGGCTGACCATAGCGTCCCCACCGTTAACCTGAGTGGACAAATTGATGCTGGTAGTGAATTTGACGGCAATCAAAAAGCTGGTCTAGCAAGTCTGACTGCTGGTAACTTAATGAATGGGACGCAAACAAAAAATGCTCTCACTCTAGCGAAAACCCTAGAAGACCGAGGAGCTAGCTTGGGTTTCGCTGCTAGTCGCGAGGGTGTTAGTATTGGTGGCAATGGGCTGTCTGCTAATCTGCCAATATTGATTCAAACCCTAGCAGATGTGGTGCAACATGCAACCTTTCCAGCCGACCAGCTGGATCTCAGTCGTCAGCGGGCGTTAACGGGTCTAAAAGTACTGCTAGATGACCCTCGGGGACTGGGACGGCGGGTATTCCAACAGGTAATTTATCCAGAAAATCATCCGTTTCATAGCTTTCCCACAGAAGAGAGCTTAAAAAGTGTTGCTCGCGACGATGTAGTTCGCTTCTACCAAGAACACTACCGACCAGATACGACAACCCTCGCCCTAGTTGGTGACTTTGACCCAACTCAAGTAAAAGCATTGCTTAATCAGGCGTTTGACAAATGGCAGGCAGAGGGTAAGCGACCGATTCTCAACATACCACCAGTGTCATTGCCACAAACTACCACACGCCAAGACAAAGTGATTCCCGGTAAGGCAGAGGCTGTTACCTATATCGGTTACAACGCTATCTCGCGGAAAGACCCCCGTTTCTATGCTGCCACAGTACTGAATCAAATTTTGGGTGGCGATACCTTGTCTAGTCGCTTGGGTACTGAAGTGCGCGATCGCCAAGGTTTGACCTACGGAATCTACAGTGCCTTTGCCGCAGGCATTAATCCCGGTCCCTTCTTAATTCAGATGCAGACTGCTCCAGGAGATGCCCAGAAGGCAGTCGCCAGCGCCCTAGCTCTACTCAAGCAGTTGCGAGAGCAAGGAGTCACTGAGGCTGAATTGAACACAGCGAAACGCTCAATTACTAACAGCTACCCTGTGGAGTTAGCCAATCCTAGTAGTGTGGCGAGCATAATTTTGGAAAATGCCGTCTTAGGGCTTTCTCAACAGGAAATCCGAGATTTTCCTAAGCGCATTCAGGCAGTTAATATGGCTCAGGTGCAACAAGCAATCCAGGATTTAATTCATCCAGAGAACCTAGTGGTTGTCACCGCAGGACCTGGAGACGCTGTACAGAAGGGCGGCAGCTGATCAAATAAAGGCTCGCCTGGGAATAAATTCCCCAGTTAATAGCTAAAGTCCCATAAAGTGCAATACGGTTCAGCTAAAGCTTTGATCCCCCCTAGCCCCCCTTAAAAAGGGGGGAAAAAAAAGCCCCCCTTT
>CAZZYE010000635.1:0-5081 GCA_964658145.1 uncultured Stigonema sp. | reverse complement strand
GGAGTTGTTTGACAGTAATGAAGGTTTGGTGTTTGGGGTGACGAGTATTGCATCCACTGGTATTCAGCCCACACAACAGCACGACAGTCGCACCAAGCCGGGAAACCCGTCAGAAGCGACTCAACAAACAAACCCACAGCAAAAACCATCTTCTGAGCAAAATCAAGAGCCGATAGAAATAGTAGTGACTGGCTCACCAGACAAAGGGTCTAGCTATCAGGTTCCCGATGCGACCGTTGGGACTCGGACTAATCGGCGGATACAGGACATTCCTCAATCGATTCAGGTGGTTCCCCGGCAGAGTTGGGAGGATCAAGGAGCCATTAACACTATTGATGCCTTAAGAAGCGTCGGTGTTAACCAGGCTTTCAATTCGCCGACCAATGGTGATGTCTTTACAATTCGGGGTTTTCAGACGAGCAACATCCTTCGCAACGGTCTTAAGGATTATTCAGGAGGAAATAGATCGGGACAATCTCAACTCGGCGACATCGAACGGATAGAGGTTCTGAGGGGACCAGCCTCTGTCCTTTACGGTCAAGGCGATCCGGGTGGCACGATTAACTTTGTCACGAAGCAGCCGCTGAGTGAGCCTTACTTTGCTACCAGTATGAGTTTTGGCAGTTATAATTTGTATCAACCGACTTTAGATATTTCTGGGCCTCTTAATTCTGACAAAACGCTCCTTTATCGTTTAAATGCTTCCTATATCAGCACAGAAAGCTTTATCGATTTTTTTAGCTCCCAACGTTATCTAATTGCGCCCGTTCTGAGTTGGCAAATAGATAAGAACACAAAGCTGACTTTTGAAGCGGAGTTAAAAGATCAGCAGCAGGTTCCCAGAACGGGGCTACCTGCCAGAGGAACTGTTCTGCCTAACCCAAACGGAAGGATACCGCTCAGTCGTAACCCTGAAGAGCCAACCGACATAAACAACCGTCGCTCCACTCTGTTGAGCTATAACTTTGAACATCGCTTTGGTGATAATTGGTCTTTGGTGAATGCTTTTCTAGTTAGGTCTACAAGCTATCGAACAAATAGTGCCAATCCTCTGTCCCTACAACCCAATGGTCGTTTACTGAATCGCTCAGAACAAACCTATATAGGAGCGCCTGGTGTGGAGAACGAGTATGCTCTAGACAACCACGTGGTAGGCAAATTTAAAACTGGCAGTTTTCAGCATGAATTAGTCACAGGCTTTGATTTGTACAGAGATGTCATGTTCTCCGATCAGACTCAGCGGGCTATTGCTCCTCTAGATCTGTTCAACCCCGTCTATGGTCAGCCCGTCGGTGGTCTTCTTTCTAGACTTGATCAAAAAACTAGAAATGATCAGCTCGGTCTTTATGTTCAAGATATAGTAACGCTTGCCAACAACCTTAAGTTGGTCTTCGGCGGACGAGGAGATTTTGTCGAGAATAAGCTTACCAACTTTTTAAACGCCAGTGCCAATCAACGTCAACCTGACCAGGCATTTAGTCCTCGTGTAGGTCTTGTCTATCAACCTATCCAACCCGTCTCACTCTATGCCAGCTACAGTCAATCTTTCTCCCAAAATATTGGAACCACATTTGGGGGTAGTTTATTTAAACCCAGTCGTGGCACTCAATACGAAGTGGGAGTCAAGACTGATTTCCTCAGCAGCAGGCTATCTTCAACCCTTGCTTTGTATCAACTGACTCTATCCAATACTTTGACGCCTGACCCTAATAATTCCACATTTAATGTCCAAACGGGGGAGCAACGCGGCCGAGGCGTTGAACTCAATGTCACGGGGGAGATATTGCCAGGGTGGAATGTGATTGCCTCCTATGCTTACACGGATGCGCGGGTGACAAAGGACAAGGACAACGTATATGCTATTGGCAATCGACTAGTGAACGTCCCTGACAATAGTGCGAGTTTGTGGACAACTTACACCTTTTCCAAGGGGAATTTGCATGGGTTAGGGTTTGGCTTGGGTTTGTTCTATGCCGGCGAACGGCAGGGAGATCTGAAAAACTCGTTCAGTGTACCCAGTTATTTACGCCCTGATGCAGCTGTCTACTATCGAACAGGCCGCCTTAGCATTGCGCTCAACCTCAAGAATCTGTCCAATGTTCGGTACTTCACCCCCCGAACTATCACCCTTGTTTATCCTGAGGATCCATTTACGGTGGAGGGGACAGTGAGTTGGAAGTTTTGAGCAAAGAAGTTCTATACCTCTTGCACAGCCAAGACGCGATCGCACTTGGTTGCAGCCGCTCTCCCACAACCTGTATCTTGTTCACTTTGTCAATAATATGCCTAAATTTTACTTCGTTGTGCTGCTCACGCTCCTAGTAGTTTCTGCTTGCAGCTCCTTTGGTCGTCAATTACCGACCCGCGACATAGGCGTCGTTTCCTCAAGTCAAACATCACCTGTGCCCGTCCACGTAGTCCAACACGCAATGGGTCAGACTCTAGTTCCCGTCCATCCTCAACGAGTGGTCGTCATAGATCCATGGCTCGTGGAAATACCTCTAGCTCTGGGAGTCAACCTAGTGGGTGCTCCTGGTCTGGCTTCAACTCTCCAGTCGCTAGGGTTAGAGGATAAGCACCCCGGCATTCAAGACATTGGCGAGCTTCTGACGCCACCGAACATGGAGAAGGTTATGACTCTCAAGCCGGACTTGATTTTGGGCACGACTCGGAACCGGGAAACTTACAGTTTATGGTCTCACATTGCACCCACCGTTCTGGTTAAGATGCAAAGCAATGGAGACTGGAAACAACCGTTTATGCCAACGGCAAAAGCTCTGGGAAAAACCGAGACAGCAAAACGTTTAATGAATAATTATAACTTACGCTTAGCCGAGTTCAAAGAAAAGATGGGTTCCCGACTCAAAAAGACTGTAGTTTCCGTCGTGCGCCTCATCCCAGAGACGATTAACCCGTTAACCAAGGGTGCATTCTTTGGAGTGATCTTAGAGGATGCCGGTCTAATCCGTCCGACTTCGCAAAATCTGGATGCTATAGCAACTCAAAAGAAAGGGGGCAACCCCGTTGGCTACAATATATCTCCAGAAGTCCTCACCCAGATAGATGGGGATATCCTATTTATAGTGCGCTACGGCTTCAAAGACCCTGCTGAGTCAAAGATTGCTGTCCATCAACTCATGAATGAACCTCTGTGGTCAAAGCTTAATGTTGTCAGGCAGGGTAAAGTATATGTAGTTGATGCATTTTATTGGCTCACTGGTAGCTATCTATCAGCTAATCGAGTTATTGATGATTTATTTAGCTACTTGGTGAAGCGGTAATAGTGTTCACGCTCTCCTCCACGGATTGCTATAGTTATGCGAAAAATTGACATCTGACGCTAATCTGGAGTCAGAATAAAAGTTATTGGTTTACCCATTCCCAATGGTTATTTGCAGGGATTAAGTTTTGGTAGTGGCGTATTTTTAGCAAGCGATCGCCTTGGTGATTTGAACGAGATTATATCAAGACATTATTTGATCTCTTAAGAAATCATTCAGTATTGATTGATTTGTCTGCGTAAATCACAACAATATGTACTTGAATTAAGTCGCTGATTACCGAGACATCGCCAAGTTCATCCCAAGTCAACTTGCCAAGAATAGAATTAAGGTCAGTTATTTTGCAGTTGAATGAAATACAATGAGCATTTAGGCTAATTTGTGACAGGCGAAAACCTGGATCTTGATGAAGGGGCGCAAATTTTCCGATTTTGAAGACATTGTAAGCATTCACGGCGGCTGCTGAGGAGTTGAAGATTAGCTCTATATGTCTGTCCATAATAGTTTGTCGGGTTGCTTATGTGGAAGATAGGAAATGACAGAATTTTTTCCAAAGAAAATCGCGATCTCGTCCGCTTAAAGAAAGCGGTTGAATCTCTGTAAATAGAGATGTCTAATAGACATCTGGTGAAAAACAATGTAGAGACGCGAAATTTCGCGTCTCTACAAGGGTTGTAAGCGACGCACAATTAATTTCTGGAGATGTCTAATGTTTGGTTAAATTAAGTAACGAGGTTGCCCTAAATCTTGATATAATGATCTTATAGACTAACGCGATAATTAAGTAGAGACTTAGAGCGTGAAACCAATAATCCAATACGCATTTCACATGAAGGCTGACCAACGGTCCAGTACGGAAATGCCGCTCAATCTTTCGCCCCTAGTTGGTAATTGGGTCAATACTGAGCCGAACACTAGTTACTTGGTTCGAGTAATCTTGACTGAACAGAACGGTCGCCTGACGTTTAGGGCTTATGGATCTAACGAGTCAGAGCCAATTGATTGGGGTGAGGTTGAGGCTGTGCCTTACGGCACAGGAACCTCACTCATGGCAGGTGGATTCCACTCTTTTTACAACCTGGACGGAATTGAGACGCATCTAGTGGCAAATCAAAAACTAGGGATTTTGGTCATTCAGTCCTATACCCGCTACTTGGATGGGAGTGGTCGAACCAGCCACTTTGGCCGCGAGTTTTTTCACCGCTAGTGTTTAAGGAAGATTTCAAGATGGAGCGAAACGAAGTTTACGGTGACCAGCCCAAAAAGGACACTATGATTGATTTTACGCCTTTTTTGGGTATCTGGATCAACTCCAACGACAAGACCAAATGGATCAAGAAATTTACCCTGACTAAGCATGATGAACAAATTGTTATGCACGCTTATGGTGCTGAGTCACCTGAAGATTGGGGTAAGACTGAGGTGACGCCGTTCGTCGATAATATTGGTGAGAAGGCTTTCTCTGTACGATACGATCTCGATCCAGTGGAATCCTTTTTGGCAGCTAACATGAACAAAGGCTTGTGGGTCATTGCCGCGTTTCATAAGTTCAAGGATGGTAGCCAAGCTAATTTTCTCTGTCGGGAGTTTTACTATCGGCAGGACTAAGGCGCATGAGTGTCACAATAATTAGTAATTGATAATTCGTAATTCGTAATTATTACCCCATGCATAAATGCATTCGCCTGAATAATGAAAAAGAATGTTTTTTTCATTAATGAATTAAGTTGCTCTGTATCCTTAATTGATATCTTGCACCATTCGATAGTTCGTGTAGGGTGGGCACTGCCCACCAACGCA
>CAZZYE010000634.1:2279-5089 GCA_964658145.1 uncultured Stigonema sp. | reverse complement strand
CCTTGTAGGAGAGAGGTTTGGAGAGAGGTCAAAGTTTGCTGTACTCAAACGAGAACCGGTGTAGGCTTGTTCCCCCCTTTTTAAGGGGGGCTAGGGGGGATCAACAGAGACTAAATACTACTAACAGAACTGTATTGCGTCCTATATTATAGGTGGGCAATCCTTTGCACCCCACAAGAGCTATCTTAAATGCAGGTAAGAATTGCTATAACGACCAACTAGTATAATTACTGATTTACTTAGTTCAGTAATTGCATCAATTCTAATTGATTAGCGGTTGTTGCTTGCTCTACTGAATTTATCCACTCACGCTGAATTTGCGCTGGTTCGGCTAATTGTTGAAATTCATGCCAAATTTGCGATCGCACTTTTTGTAAAAAGATTCGCCACTCATTCTCTGCAACCTCCGTGCGAATGATGCGGTCCATAAATTCTTCGACAATTGCAAATGCAGCTTGACTAGGTTCGCACAGCAAGTCTTTCAAGGCGGTTTCACACTTATAAAGGGCTTCCGCATGAGCTATTTTAAGATTGAGCAGCACTTGTCCTGCAGACGACACCGAAAGCTTCTGCTTTTTCGGCTCATTTGGAGTCAGTCCATCAAGATGTTGGCGAATGCGGTGCTGTACTAATCCCCGATAGGAAAGCTCAAATTCAGCTAGCATCTGGAAGGCTAACTTTAGTTGACTTGGTTTTTCTGGTATGAGTTGATCGGGTATTTGCAGAGAGATCGCTTTGATAAATTCAACTTCTCTGGCTTCTGTCAGTCCTCCCAAATGTCCTTGTTCAATCAGCACCTGTGCGACTTGCGATTTCACTTTGTCAAGCGATCGCTTCAAACCGTAATCAAGCGATAAGAAATGTTGCGATATCTGAGCGCGAATTTCAATTAGATACTTTTCGTAAACGATTCCATAGCCCTTTTGAATATCATTCCGCTGTTCTATTTCTTCAATTGAAGGAATTCCTGTCTCACTTCGACACATTTGCAAAGCTACTTCTACCTGCTTTTTAAACTCAGCATCCACTTTTTCTCGTTTATTCCTAAGTTCTTTAAGCAGCTTTTCCAAACCGTTTGTCAAATCCCTCCAAAGCTCCTTGAATTTTATCTCAAATAGTGCTAATCCATGAATATCTTGCGTTGCTCGATCTAAAGCTTTGCTGACTTTCTCTAACTCAGCATTAACTTGGTTTTGAAGTATAACTAATCTTTGTCGGCATAAAAAGGCATATTTGTAATCTAAATCAGTAATTTTTGCCTCTAAGTAGTCTAGAACTCGGTCAATAACTTTGCTAGCTTCTTGGGGATCAGCGCAGTTAGCTGTTATGCAATCAACAACATTGATGTGTTTATTAGCGATGTCCCTCGCTAAGTTTTGGCAGTTTTTCAAGTTGTCGCAATTATTTGAATGCGCTTCCGTGCGATTAAGTATTATAAAAGACCATAAATTGATTGGTAAATCAACCAGTGCTGTACGTGCTGTGTCATATAAATGTACATCTTCATGCGTCCATTGGTCGCTAGATTCCTTTGGCATCCGCACAAATAACAACGCATCAATATCTTGCGTCAGCGTTCCGATCAAACGTTGTTCATCGCCAACACCTAGATCGCCGAAACTCGGCATATCTATAAAGGTTAGGCGATCGCCATCTGGATTTTCGGCAGCAGCCAGTCCAGTCAAGCTTTGTATCAGCCGACTCTTGCCTTGCCTTGCTCGTCCAACTACTCCTATATTCAACGTGTTACGGCAAAAACGAGCTTTGAGCTTTAAAATTGCTCTTAATTCAGTATTAATACTTAGTTGTATTTTTGCTAAATCAATTTCTTGCAAACTGTCATGTGGCTCATCGACTCTTGTCAGCAACTGATTGCGGTGTTCCTCAAGATGCCGAAGTGCTGAATCAAGAGATTTTAAATCCGCCTCTACACCGAGGATTTTCTCAGCCAAGGGGCGGCGCTTTTCAATAATGTCAGTAATTCTTTCAGTCCTATGCGTATTCATTTGATTAAGTGTTCAACCAGTGGTTCAGTATTTATCTATCTAGGGGAAAGCGACATATATTATGGTAGAAACGAAAATGTACGCACAATATCCCCAGTGATATTTTTCCCAACTTGATCGGCAAAATTAACAATCTCAAACAAATAAACAGCGAAATTACGCAAACATCAGGCTTGTACTGACAAAAATCTGTGTGATAAACACTTACGCCCTTCCTGGCCGTACTCTGTAGGAGAACCAGCAGGGTAGAATACCTACTCCCGAACCGCCACAAGAATACCGATCTTCTTCTCTTCTTTCTTCTCCTGACGGAGACGCTGCGCGAACGTGTACTTTGCGACGGGCAGTCACGGAGGGAAACCCTCCTCATGCGCGCTACCCTCGTCTTTGCGGTTCGTTAAAATAGGTAATTTTAGACCGGGAACGGAGTAATTTAATGAACCGCCAAGGCGCCAAGGACGCCAAGAAAGAAGTCAAGAAGATCGGTAATCTTATACTCCTGTTGGGAATAAGTAATTCCACTGTTGATAATTTAGCCTCTCTTCATGTAATTGTGGGGTGGGCATCCTGCCCGCCCTATATTTAGAACAAATATTCTCAAGTTATTTACGGTCAATAAAATTTATGAACAAGTAGTCAACCCCTTCGGGGAATTAAAAACTAAAAATTATTAATCCCCACGCATAAATGCGTTCGGTTGAATAATGTTGCTCCGCTTTTTTTGTTTTCCATGTTTAAAAACAGGGGAACCTGTACCTAACTGAGAAATTAAAAATTATTTCTAAATTTTTAATTTTTAATTTT
>CAZZYE010000634.1:0-2269 GCA_964658145.1 uncultured Stigonema sp. | reverse complement strand
AAAAATGGTCAATACTTCCTTCAATTTCTCCTAAAGCCAGCAGGCAGTTCTTCTTCCTCAGGTGGAGAAGATGGTGATTGTACAACCGATTTAATCCGAGGAAAGGCGACATCAGCACCATTAATAACAGCCCCTAAAAGTCCCAGTTCAGATTCAACTAATTGATCGATCGCTTCACCTAACAAGTTCTCTTGTGTATAGTTTGGTCGCGTCACCAATACTATGCCATCACTGTAAGGTTGAATTAACAAAGGATCATTAGATAGTCCCAAAGCACTGGTGTCCAAAATTACTAAATCGTAGCGTTCGCGGACATCTTCCATTAACCGCCGCATTTCACTAGATTCTAAAATAGCAGCTGATTGACGCACCGGACCGGGGCTAGGAATAATGTATAAATTTTCCACATCAGGAACTAAGCGGATGCATTCACTTAAGCTAGTGTAATAACGCAAAGGCTCAATAGTAGCATCGTTGTCGGGACTAACTCCTAGATAAGAACAGAGGGACGGAGATCGCAAATCTGTTTCGATAATCAAAGTTCGTTTTCCAGCGCGAGCAGAAGCTATACCTAAGTTATAAGCACTCACTGTCTTACCCTCAGCACTCCCCATACTGGTAATCAAAACTACCTTTAAGTCTCTGCCACCAACACGGCGTAAATTACTGCGGAACTTCTCATAAAACTCTAAGTAAGGAGAATCTAGTGAAAGTAAAACTGGAATCGCTTGTCTATCCAAACTTTCAACTGGCATTAAGGGTAATTCTCCTAGCAGAGCAACTTCCCGTTGCTTCAAGCTGTCGCGTATATCCTCTCTGGTTTTGAAAGTACCTTCCAGCGCTCCCAATAAAAACACGACTCCAGCTCCAACCAACAATCCCAGTAAACCACCCACACCCAATGTAATAGGTATGTTCTTAGCACCTTTGGTGTTGGGGAGAATGAGTGGTGGTCTGGCTACACTAAGACTACTGACTGTTTCTGCCTCTGCGGTTTTCGCATCAGTCAGCTTCACCTGAATTTGGTCAAAGAGATTTTTCTTGAGTAAAACCTGCTGTTCCAAGCGCGATCGCTCTAGTTGTTTATTCGGAACCAGCGTATACTCTTGTCGTAATTTCCCCTCTTCTCTCTCCAAGTCAGCTAATTGTTCTTTTAGAGTTTCTTGCTGGGTCTGCAAAGCCACCATTTGGTTCGCAAATTGCTGTCGTGCTGGGTCTAAGTTACTGCGGGAGCGGATAGCCGTAACACCAGCACTACCAGGAAGAGGAGCCGCCCCACCCTCACCTCCGATCACCTCAACTCCACGTTCTCGCAGCAATCGCTCATAACCTTCTTTCTGACGGCGCAACTGAATCATGGTCGGATGGTCAGGACGAAGGTCTTTCCTGAGAACCTCTATTTGGGATTCAGTTTGATAAATTTGATTTCGCAAACTGGCAATGATCGGATCAGCACTTAAAGCAGAAGAAACGTAAGCTTGGTTGACATTTAACCCCAACTTTTCTTGTATACTGCGAATTTGAGCATCGATGCCAATGAGTGTAAGTTTAATTTGCCGTTGTTGAACTTGGCTATTAGTAACTGCGTTCAGCAGGCTGCCATTCTCTGCCGCCAGTATTGCTGGTCGCTGTGTGCGATCGTACTTTTCTAGTTTTTGCTCTGCAGCTTGCAGTTCTTGTTTCGCCTGTGGTATGCGCTCGTTAATTTTTTGAATAATTGTTTTTAATCGCCGAGTGTTAATATCACTGCTCAGCTTAATCATTGCTTGCATCAATGCCTGCAACGTTTCTTGCGATCGCTTACGGTCAGTATCTTTATATTTTAGTTCAATAAGTGTAGATACTGAGTTGGCTGTATTGGCCGCTTTAGTATCTCCCCCACCCTTAGCTTTTTCTGGCATCGTGAGTACAACATTGTCAACAATCTTTGTTGCTGGCACATTGACTTTTGCCGCCGCCGTTTCAACAATCTGGTCTGATAGCAAAATGTCCTCATTCAGTTCCTGTCCTTCCTGCTGGATTTGAGTACCAGTTGCAGAAAAAGACACAGGCGGACGAGAGTAAGCAAGTGAACCAGCTGCTATGTAGCTACGGTTCGGTTCCGGTTGCAAAGCCACCACCGTTGTACCCGCTGCAACTAAAGCGAAACTGCCTAATCCAATCCACTTGTACTTGTCGAAAGCAATGATATAGCGTTTAACAATCGGTGGGGTCATGGCTAAGGTTGATAAAAACTAGTTGGTTGTTGGTTGTTAGTTGTTAATTGTTA
>CAZZYE010000633.1:0-5118 GCA_964658145.1 uncultured Stigonema sp. | reverse complement strand
ACTGCGGATTTGAAATTTCACTTCGGATTAGAAACTGAGCATTTACCCTGTGCAAAGAAGCAATTCTTCTTCTTGCCATGAAGAATCTTGAGGGTTAAAAACAGATTTTTACCGAATAATAATTCCTAAAGATGGAATTTTACCAATGTGAGAAATGCGGTCATGCATATACTCAAAGAAGCTAATTCCTAATTTACGAGTAGTAGCCACAAGAGACATAAAAGTTTCCCAAGCTTTAGTACCCTGACTTGTTTGAGTGGCATAACTAATATTTCGTCGCTGCACCATAGTCCTGGCAGCTAATTCTGCCGGATTATTGTGTAACGGAAGTTCTGGATGTTTTAACACCAAAAGTAACTCAGTTGCTTTTGCAGCAGTCAAGGATTTTCGCTCATCCAACTGCTTGTAGCCAGTTTCAGTGCCAAAAAGTTTCCAGAACTTAGACCTGAGTTCAAGTTCCATTTCATGGCTTGGAGAATCTCGGTAAAAAAGCAATTCTCGGTAGTAATCCCAAAATTCTTTCAAAAATTCGTCTAAAATCTCTTGATGGCAAGCAACAAATGGACTTAATTTCTTATAGTGTCTGCCTTCATGCTGTACGTTCGCTCATTTTTGAAGGCAAGAGGAATTAATGCCTTACTGTGTAAGGTTTCAACGTGATTATGGATCTGATGGTGGTGATACCGTGTAATACTTGGGTCAGGGTTTGTCAGCTTAACGGTGTAATACACGGAAACAGGGGGTTTGGGTCTTTCCATGTATTACACGGAAAGACTTAGAGGCGATCGCTCATTATGCCCTTGATGTAATTCTTCATATTACATCCGAAAGCTCCGAATCAAGGGTTAAAATTACGGTGTAATACACGGAGTCAGAGTGGAGTAATGTTGAAGCGGGACATTCAAGGAAAGTTCGCGCTCAAAGACGATGATTATCGTCAAGTACGCTCACTAAGATTAACTGATGATACATGGAAAGCTTTGGGAATCACTGCTGAATGTTTTGGTATGACTAGAGCTGATTACTTGGAACAGGTGATTAGGGGCAATGCTAGTCCAAGTATTACATGGCAAAAAGAGCCGATACATGAAGCCAAAACTACTGTTATCGAACTTGCGACTACGCTACCGACAGTGGCAACACTTGAAACGTTACGTGACCAAATTTTACTACAATTAAAGTTAGGTAAGCAAGCTCCAGGCTATAAAGCAGCACTTAAAGCCCTCAATCATTTTATTGCGGCACTAACTAGCTAGTATACACAAGTGTCCGAATAGATTAGAGGAAAAACAGTGGAAATAAGTTCCGAGCGGATAGACGATATTCCGTTGATCGTGGAATGGCTTAAACAGATGGAGATAGCCAAATGTATTGACCAAAAGCTAAAGGAACCACATGGCAACCACAAAGGACTGAGCTACGGACAACTGAGTGTATTGTTATTAACATATATAATTACCCAGTCAGACCATCGATTGTCTGCTGTGGAACCCTGGGTAGAAGCACACAGAAAGATTTTAGAGTTAAGCACCGGTTGGTCGATAGCAGAAAAAGATGCCAGTGATGACCGATTGGCAAGGGTAGTAGAAGAGCTAGGTAAGCAGTCGGAGGCTAGGCTTGAAATAGAAGTAAAGTTAGGACGACATCTGATTCGTGCCTACCAATTACCAACAGAAGTGGCACGAGCTGATACAACTAGTTTTAGTGTCAATCATCAACAGGGAGATTCCCCAGAAGAAAATCTACTACGTTATGGCTATTCCAAAGACAAGCGTCCAGACTTATTGCAATACCGTCAATTACTTGCAACCCTCGATCCGATGGGAATGCCATTAGCAAGCGCCACCCTAGAAGGTAATGGAGCTGATGATCCATTATATTTCCCCACTTGGCAAAAAATGGCGCAAGTGATTGGACACAAAAATTTTGTCTTCGTTGCCGATTGCAAAGCTGGGTCGATTGCAACCCGCGCTCAAATCGCAGCAAATGGGGGTATTTACTGCGTCCCTGTACCCATGAGTGGGCAACACCCCCAATATCTTAAGCAATGGGTACTCTCCCCACCAGCAGAAACTGTGTCCATTCGATTACCACGACAAGATGAAGAAGAACCTGCTGTGGGGAAGGGCTTTGAAGTAGAGTTAGGGAAGTTTTGGTTAAACGAAGAAACCAACAAATGGGTACGTTGGCATGAACGCTATTTGGTAGTTTATTCTCAAAGCCTTGCAGCATCTATTATCCGTGGTCAACAGCAACGCATTAAGAGTGCGCAAACTGCTCTGAATAAATTAGCAGCCAAACCAGGAGAGGCGAGGGGGGAACTCATCCAGAAAGTAGAAAACATTCTCCATCGCTATCGTGTCAACGATTTTTTCTCAACCACTATTACAGAAGAAACACTTGTGACAACTCGCAATTGTAGACGGGGACGACCATCAAAAAACTCGACCACTGAAGAGGTGACGAGTATTTGTCTTCAACTTCATATCCAGCAGGTTGATGATGCAATTAAGGAGGCAGAAATCTTGGCTGGATTAGTCACTTCCTCAGTCGGAAAATTTTTTGATGGTCGTCCCCGTCCGACATGGCTTCTTTGTTTGGTGACAACTTCTGTAATCATTGTAGAGAAGAAATCGTTGACACGATAGCGCTTGAGAATATTTTCTACTTTATGGGTGAGTTGCTCCCGGTCGTCTCCAGGTTTTGCTGCTAATTTCTCTAGAGCAGTAAGAGCGGTTTTGATGCGTTGCTGTTGACCACGTATGGCAGATGCTGCAAGGCTTTGGGAATAAACTACCAAGTAGCGTTCGTGCCAACGTACCAATTTGCTGGTTTTTGGATTTAACCAAAACTTACCTAACTCCACTTCAAAGCCCTTTCCCACCGCAGGTTCAACTTCATCCTGTCGCGGTAAACGAATCTCCATAGTCTCCTATTGTCTCAACAGCGAAGGGATCGTCCACATGGGGGCTAATCCCTTCGCTGTTTCCTGGGACGATTTCAGATTGCCGAGGTGCCACCATCGACAGCCAACTCCACCCCATTCACGAAGGTCGAGTCGTCTGAAGCAAGAAACAGCGCCACAGTCGCAATCTCCTCAGGGCGACCCATCTTTCCCCGTGGAATCAAGGATTCGAACTGCCGCTTCGTCTCCTCGTCGAACATCTGCTCCTGAATCGGTGTGGCGATCTGCCCCGGGCTCAGCACGTTCACCCGGATATTCCTGTCCTTCAGTTCGTTGAGCCACGTGCGCGCGAATGAGCGCAACGCAGCCTTACTCGCCGAATACACACTATAATCAGGCCAGCCTTTGACCGAAGCAATCGATCCGGTCATGAAGATCGATCCGCCATCGTTGAACAGCGGCAACGCCTTCTGAACCGTAAAAAGCGTGCCACGCGTATTCAGACCGAAGACCGCATCAAAGTGCTTGTCGGTAATCTCGCCCAACTTGGCGGATTCTCCCATTCCGGCGCTCGCGAACAGGACGTCGATCTTACCCTTTTCCCGCTTGACCGTATCGAACAAGCGGTCGAGGTCGTCCAAGTTGGCCGCATCGCCCTGCACGCCGGTCACGTTCCGGCCTATCTGCTTGACGGCTTCATCGAGAGTTTCTTGCCTCCGACCCGTGATGAAAACATAGGCTCCTTCTTCAACAAACAACTTGGCGCTAGCCAGCGCCATACCGTTTAATCCACCCGTTATTACCGCAACCTTACCGTCAAGCTTTCCCATAACTTCTCCTCTAAGAGGGTGTTTATAAAATAAATCTTAAGTAGTTTAAGAGTTACAATTACGAGTTATTCGCCTCAGCATTAAGTGGGTCATAGCAGCATAAATCATTGCCTCGCTCGTATCAGTAAGATACTCATAATCCTTACTCAAACGTCGATAGCGTCCTAGCCACGCTCATTGTTCGTTCGACCACCCAACGTCGAGGTAATATTTTAAAGCCCTCAGTATCATCAGAACGTTTAACGATGGATAATACGCAACCAACATTTAGGTTGAACCCAATCAACTAATCGTCCGGCATACCCAGCATCCGCCCAGATTAAAAATAATTTAGGGTTATGTGTCTCTAATTTTACTGAATACTAGCTTCGCTCCATCTCGATCTTGAATCGATGCTGCATGTACGACAACCATTAGGATTAAGCCCATTGTATCAACAAGAATATGGCGCTTGCGACCATTAATCTTTTTTCCGGCATCATATCCTTTTATACCTCCTTTTTCAGTAGTCTTAACTGTTTGAGAGTCTATAATGCCAGCAGATGGCTCTGCGTCTCTTCCTTGCAGTTCTCGTAGTTTTGAGCGTAGAACTGCGTGAATCCTTGACCACACACCCTTGCGCTTCCATTGCTCAAAATACGAGTATACCGTTTGCCAAGGTGGTAAATCATGAGGCAACATACGCCATGAGCATCCTGCACGGATGAGGTAAAAAATTGCGTTTATCACTTCACGTATATCAACCGAGCGTTTCCGACCACGTTTGCGCTTGCGATCGCGTGCAATCATTGGTTCTATCAAACGCCATTCCGCATCAGAAACATCTGTAGGATAAGGCTTTCGACTCATAGCATCCTGAGAAAACTTACGCGAGTTCCGACAACATACAAACTTTTGAGTTCGATTCCAGTTTCCTTTATATTTTATTTATAAACACCCTCTAAGATCTTGCACCTAACAGAATAAACTACCAATACAGGGGTGAAATAAGCATCCGTACAGAAAGTTACGCTAAGGATTTGATGAGCCGCTTTCAACCCAAGCGATCCGCCGCAAGGCGGTAGCGCTTCATTCTATAGGTTTTTATAGCGCGTACCTGTATTTCCTACGATCTGACAGTACTGATGAATTCTTGAATCCCTGATGATCACTCGCCGATAGCTGTTTCTACGATCTACGTCATTGGGTAGTACAGTGCGACGCCAACGTGAAACTTCCCGGAGGTATGCCAGTACCAAACCGATTTTTTTCAAGGCACATTCTAGGTCAACACAGATTCCACTTTCAAGGTGAACTGCGGTGTGGATGAAATAATTAACTTTAAGTAGTACAGGACTTACGCAACTGGCACAAGCAATGGCGCGGCGTAGCCGCGTCGAGCGC
>CAZZYE010000632.1:0-5125 GCA_964658145.1 uncultured Stigonema sp. | reverse complement strand
ATCGAAGTTTGCACAGAATCAATGATCTGATTGACTTGCTCTTCACTCAAGTCCTGACGTTGACTCAACAGCTTCACCAACGTATCTCGATCTACCTGCGACAAACGACGGCGCAGCGCCAAAGCACCTTGTTGCGGGTTTTCAAACAGTCTGGTTAAATCCCGTTGAATACCTTCAGGGTTCAGTTCTCCTTTACCTGTATTCCGCAAGTAATCTGAAATCGTAGTTGTTACTGAGTCGTATTGCTCCTTAGCTTTCTCCACCACAGCTTGTGGTGCTTGGCGAACGCTATGCCACGAATCCTGAACAGTATCAAGAATTTGTTGAACTTGGTCTTCACTCAAGTCTGGTCGCTGAGCCAGTAATTTCACTAAGGTATCGCGGTCAAACCGAGACAACCGCGCATTAATTGCAGTCATTCCTGCTTGCGGGTCATTCAGCAGGGTTCTGAGTTCAGCGCGAATAGCTTCGGGGTTTAGTTCCTCTTTGCCTGTGTTGCGCAGATATGCCTTTAAATTCAGCCACAGCGATTCAGCTTGATATTTAGCTTGATCTGCAATTCCTTTGGCACCCACCAATACTTCATCCCGCTGTCTTTCCAACTCGTCAAGAATTCTGTCGGCTTCTTCTGGTTGAATATCATTGCGTTCCAGCAGGATCTCCCGCATCTCTTGGCGGTTAAATTGAGCAAGTCGCCGAGATAAAGCTTCATAATTTGCTTCTGGTTCTTGTAGCAACGGTTTGAAATGCTGCCCAATGCCTTGGGGATTCAAATCTGCCTTCGGAGTTACCAGCAGATAACTTTCCACGCGACGCTGTAAGTCTTGGACTATTTCTCTTTCTTCTTCTGCAGTGACTGTAATCAGCACTTGTTGGCGGATAGCTTCTAGCTGATCTGCTATGCGTTGAACTTCTCTTTGGGTAAGCAGACCTCGTTGTTTGAGAATAGTGATGAAATCGTTTTTATTGAGTCGTTCTACCTCCTGCCGCACTGTTCCGGGATCGGCGGCTGGATCGTAAAGAACATGGCTAAATTGTTCGGCAATTGTTTCCCGACTCAGTTGCCAATTATAGGTGTTGAGCAGGTAATTTTCCACATCAGCGCGAATCGGGCTGTAAGGCAGTGGTGGCGTGGGAAGTCCCAACTTATCTGCTTGTTGGCTAACTTTCTCGCTGACTTTGTTTTTGGCTGTGGAGAAGGCAGCTAAGATTTTTTCCACATCCAAGTCTGACAAATCAGCCCTCCCCAACACTATGCCAGTCAATGCCGAAATTGCCTGTTGCAAGTTCTCTTGCATTGGCGATGCGGAAATTGCTTGTTGCAGGGTCCGCTGAATGAATCCTGGGGTGGCTTCTTGGTTTGGCTTTTGGTCACCTTTTTCAGAACGCATGTCTGCAATCAGTTGATCCAGTTTGGCGCTGAGTTCATCTGTTTTGGTTTGTCCTGGCTGTAGTGATTTGAGATAGTCCATCAACTCACCCATGCGGTCTTGTTGCGGTTGATGCTGACCTACCACCTGTTGCCAAACGCCGTACAATGTGTCAGCAATGCGGCTAACATCTCGTTTTGAAAGGTCGGTACGACTGCTGACTAAATCGATAAACCTTTGTTTGTCGATATTGCGCAGGTCTGGAGTGCCGGCGATCGCCCGCAGTTGTGGATCGTTGAGTAGATTTTCAAATTCACCCCGAATTTTTGATAAATCTAACTCTGGGGGACGCAGCATTTCCAAGTAATCTTCAACATTATCTCGGATGCTGCCTGGGTCGATCGCACCGCCTATTTCCCGGCGGACTGCTGCTGCTGCTGCTTCAGCGGTGGCGACAACTTGCTGATTCACCGCCTTAGCACCCAGCGCCATTGTGGCTGTCCCCATGATTGCCTGAAACCCAGAAGTTGCGGTGTTGAACACCGATCCAATCACCGAACCCACCGTAGTTGAACTTACCCACACTAGCAGCAAAAAGTAAGCTGCCCAAATCACCAAACCCAGAATTGCTCCCAATCCTGCACTGAAAATCGCCAAGCTGAGTTTCACTGCTAAGAAACTCGCAATTGCTAGGGCGATCGTCACCGTGATCAGTGTCCACAACCCTACTGCTGTCCCTATTTTACGAATCGTGCCGCCTAAATTGTCTCCTTCCCCGTTCCCAGATGAATCTGAGTGAGATGAATGCCCAAGGTAGGTAATACCAGCAGCAACGGAAAGATTTGTTAACACTAATTGTATAGCAAAAGCCAAAATCACGCCGGAGATTAAAGCCACAAAAAAGTGCGGTCCGGAATTCAATACTGATGCCTGTGCTGGTGTAACATTTAGTGTGTTTCCTGGAACCTGTGCCACCCAAAAGAGCGACTCATATAGTTCCAGCATTATAGACGTACTCTGAAACATTCTATTTCTTTCCTCTAAGCTTAAGTCAATGGGAATAAAAAATTACTGAGAAGAAATGTTTGTATCTATAGCCATACCCAACTCTTTAGCTCAGAATCATGGAATGTAGGCGATTTAAGCATCTCTCCAAAGTTGGAATTTCTTGACGACGCAAGATACAAGTTTTTTGCCTAATTGAATTTTTATAAATATATATACCATACTTTATACCTGATAAACCCAAAAACTTGTTTCATCTGGATGCATTTCTTAATCTTTCATTTGTAATTTTTCTGCGATTTTATTTCATACTTAAAAGGTAGGCTTTGCTTCAACATGGTTCAGAAATGTAGAGACGCGACGCCAGTCGCCTACGGAGGGAAACCCTCCTCATGCGCGCTGGCTCAAATTTCGCGTCTCTACACAACCTAAAATTCCTACCGATCAGCCTTAACTGAACCGTCTTAGGGGTAAACTAAATCTACTTAAAGCTCTGCAATAAATAGAAGTGTCTTTAATTGCTGTTTTCATCCACTTGGTTCAGGTTTTAGCCTAGTTGATAAGTGGTGGTACTCGGACATACTGGAGCTTAAACAAACCTACTACCCCTGTAGGGTCATGGCAAAGAATTTCCACTTTCACAAGCCTTGACTCATAGCCAAAGGACTAAAAGTGTTCCCAAGCTAAATTGGTAAAGTGAGAAGACATTCCAGTTCTAAAAAACCTTGCCAGCACAACCCACTTGCGACACTTAATGAAATGCAGATAAAGCATGGAACTTGCATTTCATTAATCCAGGCTTCATTCATATTAGCTCATATTTTTTAGTTTTGCCAAGTTTTACTTAGATTTAAGGCTTACTGCTCAACCGCTTTGCTTAATTCGAGTATGAACTGTGTTTTTCCGCCTCATGCACTCGTAGCAAAGGCAAGGCAGCGATCTGAACTGCCGTGCAAAGAAGAACTTTGCGCTTGTGTTTTCATCCCTAGATTCAGCTACGCCTAAAAGTAGTCGGATAGTAACTAGTAGTTAATAGTTAGTTCTTATGCTACCCACCGTGGGAAATATCGGCAGATCTCAGGTATAGGGTTGTAGTAGCGGATTTATTTAGTTATATAGCTGTCTAATTATTATTTTCACATATATTTACAATTAAATTTTTATCACCCTCTCTAGGTAGATTTATCCAGAGAAAAGTATTCTTAGAGTTTGTGCCTCTAGACAGAAAGAACCTTGGTTAAGAATTGTTACATTAGGGGTAACAAACAAACTTAACAGAATTAAACAAATGCAAACCCGTCCTACTACCGATTTACCACCAGTTGCTACCGAATACAACGGCAAAGACCGCAACGCTTTTCTTTTCGGCTTCAATCCCCAAGCCGAACTATGGAACGGTCGCTTAGCAATGATTGGCTTCCTTGCTTACCTACTGTGGGATTTAGCTGGCTACAGCGTCCTACGTGATGTACTGCACTTGATTTCTTACTAAAAATTACACGTACTTAAAAACAATTTAATTTTAGAGGTAAATAATGGCTACTCCTACTCCTGAAACTCGTCCTTCTAATGATTTACCACCAGTGGCTAAAGCTTATAACGGTATCGACCGTAATGCCTTTATTTTTGGCTTTAACCCCCAAGCTGAACTCTGGAACGGTCGCTTAGCTGCAATTGGATTCCTTGCCTACTTACTTTGGGACTTCGCTGGCGAAAGCGTTCTACGTGACGTACTGCACTTCATTGGATATTAGTCAAGAGTATTAAGACTAAGGGTAGAAGGTAAGGGTAAGTAAGTTTTACCCTTACCTTCTACCCTTAGTCTTTGTAGCCTTTTTTAATTGGTTTTAACAACCGAAACCAAAATTGGCTCCCACCTTCAGTGCGGGGTAAATAACCATTTCACAAATCTGATCGGACTGCTATATAAAAGTTTAAAATAACAGTTTAAAGGTTAATGCGTCTCGAAGAGCGCCTTTCCATCTAGGCGTGAGATTTAAAAGTTTCTAAGTTGAAAAAATTCAGGTTGATTCTGGGATTGCACCGAGAACGGGGGAAAATAGAAAATACTCATATGATTTTTCCCTCCTAGTGTAAGGATTACAGATAATGCAAGTTCTAAAAAGAGCCATCAAACCAGAAACCTATATATCGTTCCTCCACATCTACCCAACTACTTGGGGGACTGCTGGTGATGTCTGCTTAATCCGAGAATCTGTAGCTAATTCAAGTGGATCGAAGTTTGTAGGTCACAAACTCCAACTAGCACTCCCACCCGGAATGGAACTTCATCGCGTGGCGGGCTTGCCGGTGATCAAAGTTGCAGGTAATGTGGGTGACGGACATCCTAAAGATCACCCATCCGAATGGGAGGCTTATGAAGGTGTAGATGGAGAAACAGCGATCTCGGCTCTGAAACCTTGGGGCTTCAAGTTAATTGAGTCTGATGTCGCGTTGTGATCTTCTTCTCCACCGCCACCCCACATAACCTATAGGATCGATTCCCGTACTGCCCTCAATGTCTAGTGTTGGACAGTACGAGGAATGTTTTATCAACCAGTAGTTAAATTGGGAGTTAGCAGAACCTCCAGTACTCGATTCCCAAATCGCTCGGGTTCGATTCACCAAGAACACGATCATCTCAGATCAATTTGATACCATTAGACATCTCCGAAAATTAATTATGCGTTGTCTACAACCCTGACTTTTCACGGGATGTGGAAAGGGGGAAATAGTTCGCGAGTTGAAGT
>CAZZYE010000631.1:0-5128 GCA_964658145.1 uncultured Stigonema sp. | reverse complement strand
AGGGCACTTCCCCGCTCACGGTTACCACTACCCCCGACTTATTGAGCCGATACGATAAATTCATAGTTCAAATAAGCTGGGCTACTGTTACGCATCGTACCGGCGCTGATGCGTTTTTCCATGCCATCAAAGTGCAAAGCACGTTTTAAATCTTCATCCACAGCCAGGTTTACAGTATCTCCTGGTTGCGGCGGTAAGTATTCCTCTGGTTCAATTCGAGTAACTTGAATATGAGCTGCGTAAGAAATATTTACAGGCAAACTGCCACTTTTAACTAGGAAGGTGTCTGTGTCAAACTGCGTTCCTTCATGTAATGTGCGCACATGATCCACAACGCCGTAAAACCGCACAATTCCGTCGCCATCCGGTCGATGAGTCTGCACCTGGACAACATCATCGAGTCGCAAAACATTACCGGGTAACACTGCAACCCAAAATTCCAGAGGTGTAGCTTCTTGGGTGCCAAGGACATAACCGATGGGAGTCATGGCAAAAATCCTCCGGATGCGAGAAAGTGTTGCACGCGGCGTTTGATGACATTTGCATCACCCATGCGTCGTCCTAGTTCTCGTTCGAGTGCGCCAACGGGAGTGAGGTTTTGCGGTGCGCGGGGGTCTTTGTAAGGATGGGAAGCATATTCAGGAATCAGATAGGTAGTTTGGTCAGCTATCTTTTGCGCTGTTTGTAGCGGAATTTCGCTGGATAATTCTAAGCGGACAATACCGTGCAAACCGTGGTATCCCAAATTTTGAGGGTATTGGGAATTACCGGATTTGAGATACCAACTCCAGTGGGGTCGGTTTTGTTCTTTGATTAAGAAAATAGGGGTTCTCTCTCCTGGTTTTAATTCCCATAAAAGGGCTGCATGTTCTGCACTTAAATAGTTTTTGTGCATCGTCTTAACGTAGCCCAATGTAAAATGTGGGGAATTATACGGCAGTCGTCCGTCACGAATAACGAGTGTATCTGGTTGCATGGTATAGTTTTGGAAGGCAAAAGTCGCTTCTGCCTTGAGCATGGCATTCTGAACTAGATTTTTGCGAATTTCCGGATTATTTTCTAAGTAAGGCTCAACTGGTTCGTAAACTAATTCTGCTCCACTTCCTAATGGGCAAGGAATGCGCGTCTGTGGTGCTTCTTGTTCACCTCCAAATCCCAAAATGCGGCGGATGGTGAATTGAGAACAGGTAGCGGTGCGGGTCGTTCTATTGACAACCACTGCACCAACGGCAATAGTGCCAAAGACTCCGTAATTCACCGTATTTCCACTACCACCGACAAGGGCTGCATCTATGCGGCGACGACCATCGATAAAAATGAGTTGCTGGGGTAATTCTGGTGGTTTTGTCGTTTTAAATTTGCTCCAGTCTGCCGCTTCTACTGTGGGGTCAACCTCACTAGAAGATTCCGAAAGTTCTTCCAAGTCAATTGGGGATTGGTAGTCAGTTCCCCAAGGCTCAAGTCGAAAGTTGTTTTCTTGCCAGAAATTAAGGGACAGCTTTTTGCCTCCTTTTCAGGTAATTTTTATGGCTCTACAGTTGGCATTGAAGTAATTTGATTTATTATGGCACACGTATAAATACTACTGTTTGCTTGCTGGATGCATATAGAACCACAGTCTGACTGTAAGGGCGGGGTATCCCCGCCCCTACTGCTGTAATTGTAATGTTTCTGATATTTTGAAATAATAACAGAGCAAAAACGCCATCAGAGAGATCGTGGCGACAAGGGAATTAAAATGTCAGATAATTTAAGAAGCCGAATTGTCACACAAGGAGTGCAGCGATCGCCTAATCGAGCCATGCTGCGTGCCGTTGGTTTTCAAAATGAAGATTTCACCAAAGCGATTGTGGGCATTGCCAACGGTTACAGTACAATCACTCCCTGTAACATGGGGATCAACATCCTGGCGCAAAGGGCAGAAGTTGGGATTAAAAATGCCGGAGCAATGCCGCAAATGTTCGGCACAATTACGATCAGCGATGGCATCAGCATGGGAACTGAAGGGATGAAATATTCCCTAGTGTCAAGGGAAGTCATTGCTGACTCCATTGAAACCGCCTGTAATGGGCAAAGTATGGACGGGGTTCTCGCTATTGGGGGTTGCGATAAGAATATGCCGGGGGCGTTGATTGCGATCGCTCGCATGAACATACCCGCCATCTTTGTTTACGGTGGTACTATCAAACCAGGAAACTACCAAGGACGTGACCTCACAGTTGTCAGTTCTTTTGAAGCTGTGGGTCAATACAGCGCTGGTAAAATTGATGAGCAGGAACTGCTAGAAGTCGAACTTCACGCTTGTCCTGGTGCTGGTTCCTGTGGTGGAATGTTCACGGCAAATACCATGTCTAGTGCGATTGAAGCGATGGGGATGAGTTTGCCCTATTCTTCTACAATGGCAGCAGAAGATGCCGAAAAAGCCGACAGTACGGAAAAATCTGCGTTTGTCTTAGTAGAAGCCATTCGTCATCAAATCTTACCACGCCAGATTATCACCCGTAAATCTATAGAAAATGCCATTGCTGTCGTTATGGCAGTGGGTGGTTCGACGAATGCAGTGTTACATTTCCTGGCGATCGCCCACGCGGCTGGTGTAGAACTTTCCCTCGATGACTTTGAAACTATCCGCGCCCGTGTCCCTGTTTTGTGCGATTTAAAACCAAGCGGTAAGTATGTAGCCACAGACCTACACAAAGCTGGTGGCATTCCCCAAGTGATGAAAATGCTACTTGTGCATGATTTACTACACGGAGACTGCCTGACCATCACAGGTCAAAGCATCGCTGAAGTATTGGCAGACGTGCCAGAAGAACCATCCGCCGATCAAGATGTCATCCGTCCTTGGCACAACCCGATGTATTGCGAAGGACACTTAGCCATCCTCAAAGGTAATTTGGCAGCAGAAGGTGCTGTCGCGAAAATTACTGGAGTGAAAGTGCCTAAAATTACTGGTCCAGCACGAGTTTTTGAATCTGAGGAATCCTGCTTGGAGGCAATTCTGGCTCATAAAATTAACCCTGGAGATGTACTCGTGATCCGCTACGAAGGACCTAAAGGTGGTCCCGGTATGCGGGAAATGCTAGCTCCCACCTCCGCAATTATCGGTGCTGGTTTGGCTGATTCTGTGGGATTCATCACTGATGGACGCTTCTCTGGCGGTACTTACGGTATGGTGGTCGGTCACGTTGCGCCAGAAGCCGCAGTTGGAGGTGCGATCGCTTTGGTGGAAGAAGGTGATACCATCACTATTGATGCTCATGCTCGATTGTTGCAACTGCATGTATCTGATGAAGAGTTAGGCGATCGTCGTGCCAATTGGCGATCGCGCCCACCTCGTTACACCACTGGTGTACTGGCAAAATATACCAAGTTGGTATCTTCCAGCAGTCTTGGTGCGGTGACGGATTTGGACTTGTTTTAAGGTGTTGGCAACGGATGACTAACGGATGTAACGGATGATTTAACTGTGGGAAGACGAGCATTGGGTATCTGTATTCATCCGTTGCCAGACAGGCGCGTGAGGGTTATCGTACTTACCAATAACGAGTGACTAAGTGGGTTTCATCTTCGGACACAATGGTTAAAGTTCCGATTGCACTACCGGGCTTGCGAGGCTTGCGGGGTGGTTGGAGTTCGGCAATCAGTCTGGCGACAGTGCGATCGCCGGAAAAAATCTGCACTTCTTCACCGGGTTGCAGACTTGCAATCAGTTCGGGTAAACGAAGTTGAGCTTCTGTTAATGGAATCCGTGTCATTGTTTTGTGCTTCTATGCGATCGCTCTTGCTTAATTTTACAGGTATCTAGAATAAGCTGAGGGACTTCCAAAGAGGATCATCGCAATGCTCAAATAACAAAATGCTACAAAGAGTGTGTAGCGAATTGCTATTTTCCCGCCAACTTACTTACCCGAATATTTTGGGTTAGTGTGGCATAACGTCATCGAGTTTGAGTTGCAAGTTCGGGAAGAGGTGAGAGGTAATAGCATCTCTATAGCGATATTGTTGCTGCTGGTACGCGCCATTAATCAGTTGACAGATGGTAAAGGTGGGTTGTTTTGGATTACCGATGAATTGCTTTCCACCCAAACCACGAAAGTCTACAATCCAATATTCTGGGATTTCAAGAAAAGCATATTCTTCCACTTTCCGAGCATAATCATCTTGCCAATTTGTGCTCACCCTTACGGGTTCGTCAGTTGCTTCAACGCGGGGAACCCGCGCAACGCACTGACTCACAACTTCAGCAACAAGCTTTATTGTACTGCCATTACAGATAATTGGTTCTTTTTGCCAAAGGGGTTCTTGATTAAGTTCTGCTTTATCTAGAACAATCACGTCTGGACGTAGTGCTGTCGCTTCAGCAGCAGGCGGTTTAATTAGACAACTTTTTGGAATCAGCCAGTTTAAATTAGAACGAAAAATTTCGGCATAGATCCTACCAGCAATACTTCCTGAAACTTCTTCATGAGGACCTGTAGGTTCCATGTCACGTAGTTCTCCGTCAATGAGTTCATAACGAGGATTATCCCCATATTCGGCGAGAAATTGCTCGAAAGTTAGAAGTTTGGGTGGGGTGTAGGTCATACGGCTTATTCTCAGACTTGATATTATAGCAATCCTAAATCATTCGAGAATGTAGGGTGGGCAATGCCCACCATTACCAGGAGGAGTGGGCAATGCCCACCCTACGAATAATTTCACAAATCTGATCGGACTGCTATATCATTTGTGGTAAAATGACTTAGATACTTGATCAAAGAACCACGCGATTCCTTGTGGGTCTTTGCTCCGACTCCACTCAGCAAATTCAGGCTGTGACCTATAGTGTGTAAGTGTTTGGGTATTAACACCCAAACGCTTTGCCAGTTCACTTTGTTTGAGGTGATCTGCGTTCAAAGAAGTTTCAGTTTCAACCGTAACAGCAGGGAGTGGCGGTATGATGGACTCAGTCACCTCGTTGCCCTCAATACCTTTTTGATTCTCCTCAGCATTTTGCTGGTGAATTGGTTGTTCAAGGGTGACTGAATTATTACCTAATTTGGATGTTTCAACTTTTGTTGTGGCTGGTTCCTGGTGCTTTTGTGTCGGGGCTGCTTGCTGGATGCAAAATAAAAGATGCTCTTGA
>CAZZYE010000630.1:0-5129 GCA_964658145.1 uncultured Stigonema sp. | reverse complement strand
CATGAAAGTCACCCAGGAGAAACTTCCCGCCAGTCAAATTGGTCTGGAAATAGAGATTGCGCCAGAAATGACCAGGCAAACTTACGAACAGGTCATTAAAAACTTAGCCAGTACTGCAAATATTCCTGGGTTTCGCAAAGGTAAGGTGCCTCGGCAAATACTGCTACAGCGCTTAGGTACAACTCGAATTAAGGCAGCAGCGCTGGAAGAACTTATTCAAGATGGGATCGAGCAAGCCCTGAAGCAAGCAGAACTCCAGGTAATTGGACAACCACAATTGCGCTCCTCATACGAGGAATTGATTAGTAACTATGAACCAGGGAAACCCCTGATATTTTCCGCCTCTGTGGATGTAGAACCAGAACTAAATCTGAATCAGTACACTGGCTTACAAGTGAAAGCTGAGGAGGTTAAGTACCATCCAGAGCAAGTGGATCTCGTTTTGGAAAAAGAACGCCAAAAAATGGCGACGTTAATTCCTGTGGAAGGACGCCCCGCCCAAATAGGCGATGTTGCTGTGGTCGATTTCAAGGGTGTTCTGGCACAAGGTGAGGGTGAGGATGAAACAGCAGAACCTCAGCCTGTACCTGGTGGGGAAGCAAATGATTTTCAAGTAGAGTTGCAGGAAGATAAATTTATTCCCGGCTTTGTCACTGGCATAGTGGGGATGAATCCCGGAGAAACAAAAGAGATTTCCGCACAGTTTCCAGATCCTTACGTGAACGAAGAGTTGGCAGGAAAACCAGCTGTTTTTACGGTGACGCTTAAAGAACTGAAGGAAAAAGAACTACCCCTATTGAATGACGACTTTGCCCAAGACGTCAGCGAGTACGAAACTCTGGATCAATTACGTAGTTCTTTGTCAGAGCGTTTTCAGAAAGAAGCCCAAGAGAAAACTTCATCAAATCAGCAAGAAGCCTTGTTGGCTATCCTGACGCAGCAAGTGTCCGTTGATTTGCCAGAAACGATGATTCAACAGGAAGTGGATGCAATGCTGACACAAACAGCGATCCGGCTTTCTCAACAAGGGCTTGATGTCAAGAAGTTGTTTACCCAAGATGTGATTCCTCAATTGCGGGAACGTTCTCGTGGTGAAGCAATTGAGCGCCTGAAGAGATCGCTCGCTTTGCAGTTCGTCTCTAAGCAGGAGTCCATCCAAGTGTCAACAGAAGAAATCGAAGCGAGAGTCCAAGAACTGAGCCAAGAGTACTCAGGGCAAGAGTTTGACCCAGAAAAAGCGCGTCCGGTGGTAGAAAACGAACTGTTAACCGAAAAAATCCTCAATTGGCTTTTGGAACACTCTACATTAGAACTTGTACCTGAAGGCTCTTTAAGCGCTAGTAATGCTGATGCCGTCGCAGAGGAAACTGCACCTACTTTGGCGGCGGCTGAAGTTGAAGCACCAGAAACTGATTCTGAATCATCACAAACAGAAGAAACAGAGTCACAAAAAAATATCAGTGAGGAAACCTCCCCAGAAAATACACCGGAGGACACTAGTGAGGACGGTTCCAGCCTCAGCTAAGGGTATCAGCCGTCAGCGCCAGAACCAAAATACTGATAGCTGATGGCTGATAGCTTTTTAATGCGCCATAATAAAAACAACTGTAGCGTTGCTATGACCACGAATTCTCCTTCGTCAATAAATCCTTGTTTTGACAACTTACTGCCAAAATTTTGGCACATAAGGTAGTCGTCAGGGTTTTAAACAGAAGTTGAGCGGAAACCTTTTTCCGTCGTGACCTGTGCTCTAGAAGTAATCCAAAATGGGTAACTTTAGCCGAAAAATGGCACGGATTAAAGGCATAGCAGTGTTAAATGAGGCATAATGGTTAACACATAGTTAAGTTGCCGTGCGATCGCTGCATGGTTGTCTGTCCTACTGATTGTTAAATGTTCTTTTATGCTTGTATCGCAGTCGGGAAATTCCCAAATTAGCAGTTTGAGTTACCAAAATAACTCACTTACCAGTCCTAGCAACGTCATCCCGATGGTGGTAGAACAATCTGGCGTGGGAGAACGGGCTTTCGACATCTTCTCCCGCTTACTGCGAGAGCGGATTGTGTTTTTGGGAACGCAAATAGATGATGATCTAGCCAACTCAATTATTGCCCAGTTGTTGTTTCTAGACGCTGAAGATTCAGAAAAGGACATTCAAATCTACCTGAATTCTCCTGGAATTCCTCCTGGTGGCTTCGTCACACCAGCTATGGCAATTTATGATACGATGCAACAAATTCGTCCCGATGTGGTTACAATCTGTTTTGGAGCAGCCGCAGGTATGGGCGCACTTTTGTTGGCAGCAGGAGCTAAAGGTAAGCGGATGTCTCTACCTGATTCTCGGATACTCATCCATCAACCGTTGGGAGGTGCTCAGGGGCAAGCCGCTGACATCGAGATCCGAGCTAAAGAAATTATCTATCATAAGTCTATGTTGAATCAGTTACTGGCTCAGCATACTGGTAAACCTTTAGAAAGAATTGAAGCCGATTCTGAACGCAACTTTTATATGTCGGCAGACGATGCAAAAAACTATGGCTTGATCGACCAAGTCATCTCTCGACAAAATCTTCCCGCAGCAGGGGAAAACGTCACCATTCTGAAATAAGAGGCTGGTATGTCTAAGTACGACTCCCATTTAAAATGTTCGTTTTGTGGCAAGTCTCAGGAGCAGGTGCGAAAACTAATCGCTGGACCAGGAGTGTACATCTGCGACGAATGCGTGGACTTGTGTAATGAAATACTAGATGAGGAGTTACTCGATACGAATGGATCAGCCCCGTCACAGCCAGCACCTAGGTCAGAACCACCACAGAAACGCCGCGCCCGCTCCGCTAATATCTCGTTTAATCAAATACCGAAGCCACGAGAGATTAAAAAGTATCTCGACGACCACGTAATTGGTCAAGATGAAGCCAAGAAAGTGCTTTCAGTCGCAGTCTACAATCACTACAAGCGGTTGGCAGTGGTTCAGTCTAAAGCCAGTGGCAAAGGTTCGGGGGAAGACTCAGTAGAACTGCAAAAGTCCAACATTCTGCTAATGGGTCCGACAGGGTGCGGCAAAACTCTCCTAGCTCAAACTCTGGCGAAAATTCTGGATGTCCCGTTTGCTGTTGCCGACGCTACCACGCTAACTGAAGCGGGGTATGTGGGAGAAGATGTGGAAAATATATTGCTGCGACTGTTACAGGTAGCAGATTTGGATGTAGAAGAAGCACAGCGGGGAATTATCTACATCGACGAAATAGACAAGATTGCTCGCAAGAGCGAGAACCCCTCAATTACGCGGGATGTTTCTGGCGAAGGCGTACAGCAAGCTTTGTTGAAAATGCTGGAAGGGACAGTCGCTAACGTGCCCCCTCAAGGAGGACGCAAGCACCCCTATCAAGACTGCATCCAAATTGATACGAGCAACATCCTATTTATTTGTGGCGGTGCCTTCGTAGGCTTAGACAAGGTGGTAGAGCAGAGAACTGGCAAAAAGTCAATGGGCTTTGTGCAACCAGGGGAGGGTCAGACGAAGGATAAGCGCACAGCAGACACTTTACGCCATTTAGAACCGGATGACCTAGTGAAATTTGGCATGATTCCAGAATTTATTGGACGGGTGCCAATGGTAGCGGTGGTAGATCCGTTGGATGAAGAAGCGCTGATGGCGATTTTGACCCAGCCACGCAGTGCTCTAGTGAAGCAGTACCAGAAGTTACTGAAAATGGATAATGTGCAGCTGGAGTTTAAACCAGATGCCTTGCGGGCGATCGCTCAAGAAGCCTATCGCCGCAAAACTGGTGCCAGAGCGCTGCGGGGTATTGTGGAAGAACTGATGCTAGAAGTGATGTACGAATTACCCTCTCGTAAAGATGTAACTCGCTGCATGGTAACCCGGGAAATGGTCGAGAAGCGATCAACCGCCGAATTGCTGGTCCTCCCATCTTCACTACCTAAACCAGAATCAGCATAAACTGCTAATTGTTAATTGCTAATAGCTAATTGCCTGTTTACCATTAGCTATTAGCCATTAGCAATTAGCAAAAAACTCTAAAATCCTCACTCTCAAAATGCCCTACATTAATGTTCGTGGCGTTGAGCATTATTACGAGTGGATAAGAAAATTATCTGCTGCTCAGATCAAGCCAGTAATGGTTTTCATGCACGGTTGGGCTGGTTCGGCTAGGTACTGGAAAAGCACCGCCGATGCTTTATCAGACCAGTTTGATTGTTTGCTCTACGATTTGCGGGGATTTGGGCGTTCCCGTGGACAGCCAACTATTGCCAAAGCAAGTGAGTCTTTTGTCGAATCGCAATCGCGACACGAAGAATCTGAGGCAATCAAAGAGTTAACTTATGAATTAGAGGAATACACTGACGACCTAGCAGCTTTGCTGGATGGGTTGCAGTTTCAACGTGTGTATATCAATGCTCATTCGATGGGCGCCTCAATTGCGACTTTGTTTCTCAACCGCTACCCCCATCGCGTAGAACGAGCGATTTTGACCTGTAGCGGCATTTTTGAGTACGACGAAAAAGCATTTGCAGCCTTTCATAAATTCGGTGGCTACGTTGTAAAATTTAGACCTAAGTGGCTAGGGAAAATACCGTTTGTTGACCGAATGTTCATGGCGCGATTTTTGCATAAGTCCATACCTGCGGCGGAACGTCAGGCTTTCTTGGAGGATTTTCTCCTAGCAGATTACGATGCAGCATTGGGTACAATTTTTACTTCTGTAAGCAGGACAGCATCTGAGGTGATGCCACAGGAGTTTGCTAAGCTGACTGTGTCCACGCTGCTGGTAGCAGGAGAGTATGACAAGATTATTCCCGCCGCAATGGGACGTCAGGCAGCCGCACTGAACCAAAAAATTGAGTTCGTCGTGATTCCCAATACTGCTCATTTTCCAATGTTGGAGGATGCTACAACTTACCTTACGCGGGTAAGAGAGTTTTTAAAATTTTATCTGCTGTTTTAATAAATAACGCATCTTTTGAATGCCAACTACTACTACCATAATGATGAAATAATGGTGTTGATACATAGCCACTTAATCGATGTTGTTTATAATCTAAGACTTTTAAACGATATCGATCATTATAAAGTGAATACTGTGCTGATATATACATACAACCAGTAG
>CAZZYE010000629.1:0-5131 GCA_964658145.1 uncultured Stigonema sp. | reverse complement strand
CCCTGTAAGGCGCTTATTAAATCTTGCGGTTAAAAATGAGCGAACGTACAGTTATCTGCCTCATTTAGGAATTCATAGACAGACAGTATTCCTTTCTGAGAAATCATCCTGGTAATAGATCCCGTAATGGATTCTACTGAATTAATAAAAGCTGCTTCGCTTGAGTATCCGTGGCGAATAAACCAGCGATAAAGACTTTCTACAAGACCGTGAACGGCACCCAGCAGAATTCCTCTTTCTCCAAAAATGTCAGACTTGTACTCTGATTCAAGAGTGGTTTGGAATATCGCAGGAGAACCGAGTGCAACTGCCCATGCGAGTGCATAATCTGTCGCTTTCCCATTGACATCCTGATAAATAGCAAAGCTGGAATTAATGCCTGCGCCATTAATTTCTTTGCCTTGTTCGTAGAGTCGCCTGACAGAGAGTCCCATGCCCTTGGGGCACACAGCAATTACATTTATATTTTCTGGAAAAGACTCGCCAATATTTTTCAGGTGTCCAAGCAAAAATCCATGAGACAATCCCAGTGTAGCCCCAGGGCGAATGGTATCAAAAATCTGCCGATAATTTTCAGCTTGCGCAGCGTCAGAAATGAGAAGAATTGTCTGTCCAACACATTTTTTATAAGCAATTAACACTTAAAAAGTTCAAATGGAACTGAGGCATCTACGCTACTTTGTCGCTGTCGCAGAAGAACTACACTTTGGTCGATCTGCCGAAAGATTGCACATGACCCAGCAACCTCTGAGCCAACAGATCCGCCAACTAGAAACCGAGTTGGGTGTGCTACTGTTCCATCGAAACAAGCGTCGAGTTCAACTGACGGAACCAGGACTCGCATTTTTGGGGGAGGCGCGGCAGATTCTGCAAAAAGCTGCTCAGGCAATAGATATGGTGAGGCAAGTTGCTCAGGGAGAAAGCGGACGACTCAAAGTAGGATTTTCTGGTTTCGCCACCTACAGTATTCTGCCCAAAGTTCTCAGGATATTCCGAGAGCGCTTCCCGCAAGTGGAACTAGAGTTAGAGGAAATGACAACCAGTGTTCAAGTACAGGCTTTACAGGACCACCAAATCCATTTAGGTTTGATGATTCCGCCTGTGCCAGATGCTACGCTAACTCTCGAACTGATTCTCCGGGAACCGTTCGTGGTGATCTTGCCAGAAACCCATTCGCTTGCGACTGAGCCAGAGTTAGCGTTGCGTGCGCTGGCTAACGAGTCGTTCATTTTAGTATCGCGTCACTTGGAACCTGGCTACTACGATCAATGTATCAGTTTGTTCCAACAAGCTGGTTTTAGCCCCAAAGTCATTCAAAAAGCAAGCCAAAAGCAAACGATTCTCGGTCTTGTCTCGGCTGGCATGGGTGTCTCGTTAGCACCTGCCTCCATCCGTAACATTCGCAGGACAGGAGTTCTTTATACTACACTCATTACACCAATGTCAGAGGTTGAACTAGCAGCAGTCTGGCGGCAAGATGAGCCATCACCCATTTTGCAGAAGTTCCTAGAGGTGATTAGAGAAATTGTTGATAGCTAAACCTATCACTATGATTGTGACTTTAAGCACAGGAAAATCTCTACCCCTTCACTTCAAGCAGGCGTTGTCATCAACAAACTAAGTTCCAGCAAGCAATGCGAACACTACTTATGATGAGTAAAGATGCATTCTTAATAATCCTATGTTCTCCATTTCAGACTTAGAGCAACTACAAGTAGAGCATCCAGAATGGCAAATGGAACTGGTAGATGGGAGTATACTTGTTATGGGTCCATCTGATTACGAGTCAGAGGAAATAGGTCTAGAATTTGCGCGGCAGCTTGCTAACTGGGTAAGACCTCGAAAATTAGGAAGAGTGACCGGTTCCAGCGCTGGGTTCATTCTACCCAGTTTAGAAACAGAAGATGTAGAAGAAACTGATTCACCAAAGAGAAATCTACGCGCTCCCGATGTATCGTTTGTGCTTGCGGCTCGACTGAAGAAAACTAAGCGCGATTTTGTAGAGCTAGTTCCAGACTTGATGGTTGAGGTCAAATCTAAAACTGACCGCATTAAGCCATTAGTAGAAAAGATTTTACTATTCCTACAACTTGGATCTACAGTAGGTATCCTCATTGACCCTGACCTAAGAACTGTAACAGTTTACCGACTCAACCAAGCGCCGGTAGTTCTACAAGACAACGATAAGTTAACACTACCAGAATTACTTCCTGGTTGGGAGCTAACAGTATCAGAACTGTGGCCCCCAGAGTTCGAGTAATCTATATCTATGCCAACTAAGTACAAATTATGGTACGTAGTTGCGCTGTCTTCGCTAAAAGTTTGTACTAAGGACGGCTAACTTCCTCTAACTGCGCAATCTCATCTTCGCTCAATCTCCAACCCAAAGCGCCAGCATTTTGTCGCACTTGTTCGGCTGTTTTCGCCCCAGGTATTGGGATCACGTTACCTTGTGCGATTAACCAGTTGAGCGCAACTTGGGCAGGAGTGCGTACGCCTCCGGCGTCGGCGCAGCCATCGCGCTTTTCTCCCAACTGGCGTAGCAAAGATATTACTGGTTCAATTTTCTGCAAGCCTTCTTTACTAAATCGCGAGTCTAGCCTTCTGGCACCATTGGGGGTTTCGCCGCCCTGAGAGGTGTACTTACCTGTAAGTAGCCCCTGAGCCAAAGGACTATATGCTAAAAGTGTTACACCTAACTCACGAGCAGTGTGGAAAATACCGTTGCTTTCAATTTGGCGAGTTAGCAAAGAATAGCGTACTTGGTTGACAGCTAAAGGCACTCCACGGTTGGCTAATATCTGGTGCGCTGTCCGCATTTGCTGTGCTGAGTAATTACTAACACCTACTGCCTCAATTCTGCCCCGCTTCACCTCATCTGCAAGAGCATTCATCAGGGTTTCTTGACTCATTAAGAAAGTGAAAGGCCAATGCACTTGGTAAAGGGCAACTCTCTCTACTTGTAGGCGTTTTAGGCTGTCTGTTAGTGCATCGGCGACAGACTGACCTGTAAATCGCCAAGGAAAGGGACCGTATTTGGTAGCAATCTGCACCTGTTTATCTGTCTTTTGCATGAATTGCCCCAAAAATTGCTCTGAAAGCCCCCATCCGTAAATTTCGGCGGTATCAAAGAAGTTGATACCAGCGTCTAATGCGGCAGTAAAGGCTGCTTGCAATTGCTCTAGACCGTAGTCATTGCCATAACTCCAAAATAGTTTATCACCCCAAGCCCAAGTACCAATGCACAGGGGTGTAACAGCAGGACCATTTTGCCCTAATGTGATTGTTTCCACGGTTACAAAAATTATTATTTTACACTTCTTTACATTTCCAGTGTAACTTCACAGCCACGATTGGGAGGAGGCACGGAGTAAGTATTAAAATTTATATTACAAGTCATAACTAAGTAGGCACAAATAAACTGAAAATCGGGCGGGCAGGATGCCCACCCCACAAGAAAACTGCTTTTCTTGTGGGGTGGGCGTCTCGCCCGCCCTGTGTGTAAAACAAATATTTTAGAGTTATTTGTGTCTGTCTACTTAGCTGCTAAATTTTTCTAGTAGGGAAATGCTCACTGCTAGGGTTTATCTTGATTATTACTTGATGAAAAACTAAATTTTATATCCCCTCTAAGAAAGTAGCTATGACAAGCGGCGATTTATTTGATTCCCAAACAAACTCTCCGGCTTTGCCAAAGGTCAATCTGCTGACCATGTTTCGGCTGGGTCTATTCCAGATGGGATTAGGCATCATGTCGGTTCTGACACTGGGAGTACTCAATCGCGTGATGATTGACCCAAAACTCCTAGCAGTGCCAGCGACGATCGCCGCAGGTACTACGGCAATGGCTCTGTTTGTTTCGCCTGGGCGAGTCTGGTTTGGACAGATGTCTGATACCAAAAAGCTTTGGGGCTATCACCGTACCGGGTATATCTGGGCTGGTTTGTCTCTATTGGCAGTCTTTGTGTTTCTCGCTGTACAAGTAGTGTGGCAGTTGGGTGCTAGCTTAGCCAATGGCTGGACGATACAAAGCACGGCTTGGGCTTTACTCTTGGCACTGATGTTTGCCCTATATGGGCTTTGTATTGATGCCTGCTCGACAACGTATGCTGCTCTGTTAGTGGATGTTTCTGATGAGGACAATCGTTCCAAACTTGTAGGGGTTGTCTGGTCACTACTGATGGTGGGCATCGTGGTTGGAGCTGTTACTAGTAAAAAGTTGCTGGAAGGACTGACTCGAGAAACATTGCAGGCGTCAGTCAACCATTTGTTTCTCATCTTGCCTATTGCTGTGGTTTGCCTTGGCTTTATTGCCACTATTGGGGTGGAAAAAAAATACTCACGATTTTCCTCCCGTTCGATGCTAGTAGACCAAGAAAAGCGCATCACCCTAGGTAAGGCTCTGAAAGTTTTGACTGCTAGCCGTCAAACTGGGCTATTTTTTAGCTTTTTATTGGTAATGACAATCAGCTTGTTCTTGCAACAACCAATTCTAGAGCCTTACGGTGGCGAGGTGTTTCACATGACAGTGGCTCAAGGTGCTTTGCTAAACGCCTGCTGGGGTATTGGTGTTTTACTAGGGATGAGCTTCACGGGGTTTTTGATTGTGCCTCGCTTAGGTAAACAAAAGACGGCTCGATTGGGATGTTGGGCGGTAGCAGCTAGTTTTGGGTTAGTGATTGCTACTGGTTTCAGTGGTAATCAAGCACTGCTGAAAAGTGCTGTGTTGGTGCTGGGGCTTTCTGGTGGAGTACTGACGAATGCGGCAGTCACTTTAATGCTGGATCTGACGGCACAAGAAACGGCAGGTACATTTTTGGGAGCTTGGGGATTAGCACAGGCAATGGCTCAGGCTCTAGCAACGGTAGGAGGAGGGGCGCTGCTGGATTTGGGTCGGAGGTTGCTGAATACACCAGTGTTAGCTTACGGTTTGGTGTTCACTACATCAGCACTAGGGATGATTTGGGCGGTTGGTTTGCTTAGTCGAGTGAATGTGACAGAATTTCAAATGACTGCAAAGCAAGCGATCGCCTCTGTTTTGGAAAGCGAACTTGATTGATAATATTTAATGTGAATGGTGCTAACTGCTAATTGCTAAAAGCTCGTTGAAGTCAGGTTGACCTTGTGCCCG
>CAZZYE010000628.1:0-5135 GCA_964658145.1 uncultured Stigonema sp. | reverse complement strand
TACTCCCTATTCCCTATTCCCGGTGTTAAGATAATTAGCTGCTGCAACTGGAGCGATCGCACGGACTCTAACTCCAACGGCACAACAGCTAAAATCTCCGCCACTGATGACGAACTATCGCACCTTTGCAAAAATTCCAACTCGATTGCTGACAAATTGACAATCTGGTAATCGTAGTTAAATACACAATTACTTGGAAATCCATCCAGGCAAGGATTCCGCTCTGGTATTGCTGCAAGCAGTGTATCATCTGCTGACCAGTCAGCTTTAGGTAAAGGTGGGCGACTTAGGAAAAACTCGTAATGAGATACTTCTGGGTCTAACAATTCTATTAGGCGGTAACGCTCTACGTCACTCAACTCGAGGGCGCGTTCCATCAATTCGGGTGCGCGATCTAAAAGTCGCTCTAATTGCCAGAAACTAGGATTGGAAAAACCAACGAAATCTAATCCCGAAGCGTTGATCAGTTCAAACAGCGTTTCAATATTGTAATCAATTTCCTGAGGATGAACATACATATCGGCAAAGCATTCATCCCGCTGATTCTCTAAAGACCAGCGTTCCTTTTCCCTCTTGACAAGACGGTTGTTTTCTGGTATACAAGTAAATATTCTTCGTCCTACTTGCACACCATCACGATAATCGCCCCGCTTGTCGCCTTGGAGGAGTGCGATCGCCTTTTGCATGAGTTGAATTTCCCACCGTCCCAACTCGCCATAAACGAAGATGTGCATTAAGCCGCCTGGAGCTAACTTCTTCGCCAAAGCTTGAATACCACGAATTGGCTCACCTAAGTGATGCAGTACCCCCACACAGTTAATCAAATTAAACTCACCCGGCAACTGTTCTACATCGTACAAGCTCAGGTGATGGAACTGAACGCGGTTTGCCCCAGAACGCTGACAACGTTCTTTGGCAACATGCAGCGCCCCAGCACTGAGGTCAATTCCCACAACAAGAGCCATAGGATTAAGGTGGACTAGGTATTCTGTTCCCACACCAGTACCACAGCCAGCATCTAAAATGCGGATGTCTTGCTTTTGCGGTTTTTGTCCTGTGCAAAAGTTATAAGCGCTGTTCCAATTCCAGCGCCAGTTATAACCAGGAGGTGGCTCATCCAGCAGAGGGTCTGGGGGAAAGGGGTAGGTATCGTAAAGTTTGGCAACAGCAGTGCTAACGTTTTGGGAATCGGACATGGTGAGGACGATCGCAGTATTCTTGAGTTTACTTCTTTCCCGCTACAAGATTACCGATGATCTTTCTTGGCGTCCAAGGCATCTGCAGTCGCCTACGAAGGGAAAACCGACAACATGCGCGCTGCCTCGCCTTGGCGGTTCATTAAATACGCCCTCACTCCTGTACGGGCGGGGGAACCCCGCCCCTACGAGGTGCATCAAATTATCTGTTGTGGTTTGTGGGGCTACCACCAAGCAAGAAAATATTCCTCCACCACTCCTGTAAGGGCGGGGGTACCCCGCCCCTACGATGTAAATATTAGATACAAAACTTAGGCTTGTTCTCAGGGAAGTTTCCGCACTTGTTTCAAGATTTGTGACATTAAGACTAGAGTTTATACACAATTGTTAATAAAGCCACAGCAAAATCCCAAAACGTTCTAATCTAAAAGCTGACTGGGTTATTTTTTTTTGGCAGTCTTGAAGGCGGTACTCTCAAGGCATGACTATACCGATATGTCAAGCCGGAAAGCGACCCAGACTTAACACAAGAAAGAATATGATAGGAGTTTAAAAAACCAAATGAGTGTTAAGGCAAGTGGTGGAAGCTCAGTTGCGCGTCCGCAACTATATCAAACCCTAGCTGTATCAACAATTTCCCAAGCAGAGCAGCAAGACCGCTTTCTGGGAACCGGCGAACTCAATGAACTGGCAAGCTATTTTGCATCTGGTGCAAAGCGTTTAGAAATTGCCCAGATACTCACAGACAATTCAGGAGTTATTGTCTCTCGCGCTGCCAACCGAATTTTTGTTGGTGGTTCACCAATGTCTTTCTTAGAAAAGCCGAGGGAAGCAGAACTGGCAATGGCTGCTCCCAAAAAAGACAAAGAGATGAGAGAGCAAATGCAACTGGGAACTGTCACCTATGTAGAATCTCGTGGTGGGTTCCTAGAAAATTTGCGCTCTATTTTTAACTCCGCGCCCAGTGGTCCGACGCCTCCAGGCTTTAGACCAATCAACGTTGCCCGTTATGGTCCTAGCAATATGGCTAAGAGCTTGCGGGACTTATCGTGGTTTTTGCGCTACGCTACTTATGCGATCGTGGCTGGTGACCCTAACATCATCATTGTTAACACCCGTGGTCTGCGAGAAATCATTGAAAGAGCCTGCTCCGGTGAAGCAACAATTGTTGCTTTGCAGGAAATCAAAGCAGCATCGCTTTCCTATTTCCGCAAGGACGCTGAGGCGACAGAAATTGTGTCTCAGTACATGGATGTTTTGATTACAGAATTCAAAGCAGCCACTCCCTCAAATAAATTACGCCAACGTCCCTCAGGTGACCAGCAAGGGTTAGAACTACCCCAGATTTACTTTAATGCGGCAGAACGGCGTCCCAAGTTTGTGATGAAAACTGGGTTGTCAGCAGGCGAGAAAATTGAGGTGATCAAAGCGGCTTATCGGCAAATTTTTGAGCGCGACATCACCCGCGCTTATGGTCAGTCGATATCTAACCTGGAATCCCAGGTGAAGAATGGCGACATCTCCATGAAAGAATTTGTCCGCCGCCTTGGCAAATCTCCGCTTTACCAAAAACAGTTTTATCAACCCTTTATCAATAGCCGCGCCTTAGAACTTGCTTTCCGTCACTTTTTGGGACGGGGACCAAGTAGCCGTGAGGAAGTGCAAAAATACTTCTCAATTGTTTCCATCGGCGGTCTTTCTGCTTTAATTGATGCTCTGGTAGATTCTGCGGAATACGCCGACTACTTTGGCGAAGAAACAGTACCATACATCCGGGGTCTGGGGCAAGAAGCACAAGAATGCCGTAACTGGGGACAACAGCAAGACCTGTTAAACTACAGTGCACCTTTCCGCAAAGTTCCACAGTTTATCACGACTTTTGCTGCCTATACCCAGCCGCTACCAGATCAACATCCCTACGGTGCTGGTAACGACCCACTGGAAATTCAGTTTGGGGCGATTTTCCCGAAAGAAACTCGCAATCCCAACACTCGACCGGCTTTCTTTGGTAAGGATACTAAGCGCCTGTTGATTCACCAAGGACCAGGGATTAATAACCAAAACAGCAATCCCAGTGCGCGGGGTGAATTTCCGGGTACTCTCGGACCAAAAGTGTTCCGATTGGATCAACTTCCAGGCACAAGAGGTAGAAAGTCTCAAGCCGGAACAAGTATTAAATTCTCCGAAAGTTCCACTCAAGCGCTGATCCGGGGGGCTTACATACAAGTTTTTGGTCGGGAATTATACGAGGGGCAGCGGCAAAAGGTTGCGGAAATTAAACTGGAAAACGGGGAAATTTCCGTGCGGGAGTTTATCCGCGCTTTAGCTAAGTCGGATGTGTTCCGCAATATGTACTGGACTTCGCTGTACGTGATGAAGGCGATCGAGTACATCCACCGTCGCTTGTTGGGTCGTCCTACCTACGGACGTCAAGAAACCAATAAGTACTTTGATCTCGCTTCTAAGAAGGGCTTTTATGCGGTAGTTGACGCCATCATTGATAGCCCAGAATATAGTGAAGCGTTTGGGGAAGATACGGTTCCGTATGAGCGGTATCTAACTTCATCGGGTGTGGCGGGTCGCAATCTGCGAGCAGGCAGTATTCGTGAGGATGTTGGCACGAAAGTTGTTAGGGAAGAAACGCCAAGTTTTGTGTCTAAGGGAGCAGTCACAGAACAGCGGAATGAACCAGATATTCAATTCCGTATTAACCAAGGTGTTTCCAAGCAGCGTGAGCAAACCAAAACATTCAAGCTGGTTGCGGGTCTAAACGATAAAGTAGCGTTGAAAACTATCATCCGCGCTGCCTATCGTCAGATTTTCGAGCGCGATGTTGAACCCTACATCATCGAAAACGAATTCACTTCCTTAGAAAGTAGGTTGGGGAATGGTGAAATCAGCCTGAAGGAATTTATTGAAGGTTTGGGTAACTCTAAGCTTTACCGCAAAGAGTTTTACACCCCCTACCCCAATACCAAAGTGATTGAACTGGGAACCAAACACTTCTTGGGACGCGCACCCGTTGACCAGGCGGAAATTCGCAAGTACAACCAAATCCTTGCTACTCAAGGTCTACGTGCCTTTATCAGTGCGATGACCGCCAGTGTAGAGTATCTCCAGGTGTTTGGTGAAGATACGGTTCCTTACCGTCGCTTCCCAACTTTGCCTGCGGCGAACTTCCCGAATACTGAGAGGCTGTACAACCAGCTTACCAAGCAGAATAAGGACTTGGTAGTTCCCAGCTTTGATGCGGTGGAATCGCGCGTGGAAGTGGAGTTTGCAGACATAGCAACAGAGCAAGTCGAGCAGAACCAGCCGGCATATAGTGGGTTGGGTCGTTCCGTCAACCATAGTAATGGGCAGTCCGTTGAGGTGGGTGTGGGTACAACCCATAGCAAACCTGCACGGATCTATCGCATGACTGAGAATGCAAACCAAGCAGAAATACAGCTAGCGATCAACGCCATTTACTGTCAGGTGATGGATGTGTTAAGCGGTCAGATTCCTGACAATTTCCGCCAGGGTGACTTAGAGCGCAAACTGCAGAATCGAGAAATCTCTGTACGCGTGTTTGTCCGTGAACTTGCTAGTTCGGAAATCTACAAAGAGCGCTTTTACACCTCTTATCCCACCACCAAGGTGATTGAGTTCCTCTTCCGTCACCTGTTGGGACGTGCTCCAGAAACTCAGGCGGAGATTCGCTCCTACAACAAGCTGCTGACTGATAGCGGTTTAACAGCTGCTGTCTTGGCGCTCTTAGATAGCCCAGAGTATGCCCAATACTTTGGTGAAGACGTGGTGCCTTACCAGCGTGTACCATCCCTGCCAGCAGGTAACTACCTCGGCAGTGTGAAAGCACAAGCTGACTTGGTGAAGCAGCCCTAAGAAAGGGATGGGGAGGACAAGGGGGACAAGGAAGCATCCCTCTCCCTTGTCTCC
>CAZZYE010000627.1:3398-5155 GCA_964658145.1 uncultured Stigonema sp. | reverse complement strand
TGTGGAGTAGTTTGCTCCGGTTGAGTTGGCTGCGACGGCTGTGGATTACTTTCCGGCTTGTCACCTGGCGACGGCTGTGGAGTAGTTTCCGGCTTGGTAGTAGGTTGAGATTGTTCTTCCGCCAGAGATGGTTGTAGGGGAAGAACACTTAAATTCGCGATCGCGAGTAAAGAAGCTACTGGAAATAGAAACTTCAGCTTTCTGGATGGCTTTCGATTCATACATTACACCTCTAAATACTGGTGATTTTTAAAGCTTGAAAATCGTTATTCTTACTTACTTAATTTTTGATCGTCTTATTGAAAAAAAGTTAAGATAAGTTACTCTTTATCATTAAAGTAAATTTAATTCAAGCATGAACTGTGTTTTTCCGGCTCATATCATGTCCGGTTAATTACCTATAATGTAGAGACGTTGCATTGCAACGTCTCTACATGGGTTGACAGGTTTTTATTGTGGTTGAGATCATATCACGCAAAGACGAGGACAGTTGCCCGTCGCGAAGAAGAATACTAAGACTCATGACTTTTGCAAGAAGTCTAGTAAATTGGTGTTCTCGGAATAGATAGTGGAGGAGGCGATCGCGTAGCATATGAAGTAATAAAACAAAAAGTGGTGGCGATGCGATCGCTTCCGGAGGAAATGGTATCAACTATAGATTGTTAATCTGTAACTCACACTGTTGGAAAATATAGTTAACCGCAGCAAACAACTTATCTAATTCCTGAATTGTATAAAAATTTCTACTTCTGCTAAAAATATCTACATTTAGCTTGCCAAACTGCCATACTTTACCATTAGAAACAATCCCGAAAACAGTCTTTTCTAAATCATCATTAATCCGCTGAACTGCGATCATTTCTGCAAGACACTGACCCCATCCTTCTTCAAACTTGTCTTGTTTTGCTTCAACTGCCAAAAAATAAGGCTTATCAAAAACAATAGTAGCGAGGGGATTTCGCTGCGTCAGTATATAATCAGGGACTCCTGATAAATCTTCATCGTAAATTAATGTCTGGTGACTCCAAAGCGTTAGTTTGCTCCGATAAAATTTCCATACTTCTTTCAAAACAGGATAGATGAGATTTTCACAAATAGCATTTTCGGAATTGTCAATAACTCCATCTGTAAATAATAAATCTAGTTCTTCTTTGAAAGAATCTTTAACGGGGAATTCTGTTTCCAGAACAAAGTTAGTTTGCACATACTTTATTTGAAACTTTTTAATAACTGCGCTAATATTTTTGTAACTGCTAAATGGCATAGTAATTCACCTTTCGTTATACCCATCAATGTTTACTGAAGATGGTAGACCAATATAGGAATCATATTTGATTTGTGAAATACACGTAGGGGAGGCAGCGCTTCACTTGTGGTTTCACGCCACTCCCCTCAAGTCGGGGAACCCCTTCGGGTTCGCCAGTTGCCTACGGAGGGAAACCCTCCTTCAGCACTGGTCTCACCGCCCACGGGGGTGGCTCCCCAAGTGAAGCGACTGCCGTTGTGTTAGGACGCAGCAGTACGGCACCATCCCAAGCTTTCGATGCCATACTGAGGTCTAACACACACGGACAGACTACTGAGATTTGTTCAAAAATCAAATCGGATTGCTATAGAAGAAAATATTCGGATAGTGGAGCAGGCGATCGCGCAATTACACGGTTCTCACTCAGTGTGAGTTAATCGCTGGTATCCATCTTCTAAAACTTGTTGTATATTACAGCCATTTTCAGGTAAATAGACCACAGTCGTAGGGG
>CAZZYE010000627.1:0-3388 GCA_964658145.1 uncultured Stigonema sp. | reverse complement strand
GGCCGTTCGCCCCTACAAACGGTGTGGTTCATTTATGTGAAAACTGCTGTAATTCAAAATTTACAACCTTTACGGTATTCGCCAAATCTTAATAGTCTTGTCATCACTACCACTGGCAAGAGTCTTGCCATCTGGGCTGATAGCGACAGAATTAACCGAGTCGGAATGCCCTTGGAGGGTGAGGATTCGCGCTCCAGTTGCGAGATTCCACAGTTTGATAGTGTTATCATCACTACCACTGGCAAGAGTTTTGCCATCTGGGCTGATAGCGACAGAATCAACCGAGTCGGAATGCCCTTGGAGGGTGCGAATTTGCTCTCCGGTTGCGAGATTCCACAGTTGTAGAGACGCGACGCCAGTCGCCTACGGCGGGTTTCCCGCCTGCAGCGCTGGCTCAACTTTCGCGTCTCTACAAGCGCCTAAAATTCCCATCGTTCAACCCTAACTGAACCGTATTGCCCCATCACCTTGCAGAGAGACTGTTGTCGCTACATACAGCTTATATTGTTTATGGCACAATTGAGGAAACGACTATTTACCCAACAGATAAACAAGCTATAGCCTGCCTGCGAGTCTGTCAGATGTTATCTAATAGCTATCGGAACATCGAGCTATTCCGTTTTGATGACCAAACTGGTGTTGTATTCATTTTTGCAGGTGAGGAACTTCAAATTGTCGTACCCCCTAATGGACGCTGGAGGTTTTTAGATGCAACCGAATTTTCAAGCGATGACTAACAAAGAACTGATAGGTTATGCACTTACACATCGGGATGATGTTGAGCCTTTGCGTGTCCTTTATAGTCGCCGTACTCCTGACTCGGAAGCAACATGGTACGGACCGATGGTTACTGAAGACGGTGTACCAATAGAAGAAAATATCCGCATAGCAGAGGAGGCGATAAAGCAGCGAATCGAGCAAGAGAACAAAAGAAAGAGTCTTTAGGCTAATAAGCTGTGCATCTATCTGCTGATAAGTAAAAAGAGCGCAAATAACATTAAGTATGTAAATAAATTTTAAGCGTAGGGTGCGAAAGCCTTCGAGTACAGCACCAAAGTATTCAATGGTGGTGCGATTCGATATGAAGATGCTAGGACCAGCCCTTTCAAGGTGACCAACGAAGATACGTTGTTTCAATGCTACCATCTTGAATCCTCCGCTCAGATTTTGGGCTTTTTGAAGGTTGAAATAACCAATCTTCGTTCCGAATTTCACCACCTTGAAAGGGCTGGGCTGGCAGTGCCCACCCTACGATTGTGGAAACTTTCGTTCTCTAACTTCCACAGCATAATCTTGCACGGCTTTGGTAATTGTCTCCCGCAGGTTTGTATAAACTTTGGCAAATGGTGGTTGCTTTTCGGAAAGCCCAAGGACATCTGATGTAACTAAAACTTGTCCATCACAGTGAGGTCCTGCACCAATACCAATAGTGGGAATACTTAGCTTTTTGGTAATTTTTGATGCCAGATGAGCGGGGATATGCTCTAACACGATGGAAAATGCACCGGCTTGTTCTATGGCGATCGCTTCAAGTAAAACCCTCTGTGCGGCTTCCTCAGTCTTACCCTGTTGGCGCAACCCGAGTTGATGTACTGATTGCGGTGTTAAACCCACATGACCCATTACCGGAATTCCGGCTTGCACCAAACGGGCAATGGTTTGTGCCATTGCGGGATACCCACCCTCTAACTTAACCCCTTGAGCGCCTGTCTCTTTAAGCACTCGCCCTGCTGAGTGCATCGCTTGCTCAAGACTTTCTTGATAAGTTAAGAATGGCAAATCTACGACCATTAAGGCTCGTTTCACGCCGCGACGCACAGATTTAGCATGGTGCAGCATCTCTTCTAGGGTAATTGGTATTGTTGTTTCATACCCTAGCACCACTGACATCGAGTCCCCCACCAAGATTAAGTCCACCCCAGCAGCATCTAATAGTTGGGCGATCGCATAATTCCAAGCGGTCAATGCCACAATAGAACGTCCCTGTTGTTTCCATTGGATTAATTGCTGGGTGGTGATTGGCATTTTAAATTTGGGGAATGGGGAGTGGGGAAGAGACGTTCCGCCGGAACGTCTGTACGGGAGTGGGGAGTGGTGAGTGGTGAGTCAGAAAAGAACAATAATTTTCGCTCTTCCCTACTCCCTACTCCCCATTCCCTACTCCCCTCCCTACTTTACAGCGTGACTAAAAGCAAGATGGGGTTTTGCACTTTCCATTTTAGGCATTAACCAAGCCAGACCTTCACTAGTGCCAATCCACAATTTATTGCCGATGTCTGGTTCTAGGGAAAGAATACGGCTAGAAGGAAGACCGGGAACTTGGTCAAGCATTGCTCCGGTATTTGGGTTTAATCGTAGCAAACCATCATTAGTACCGACCCAGACACTGCCATCTTTGGCAAAGCGTATGGCTTTGACGTTACGTCCACGCAGAGGAGTTACAGACCGCAGTACTATACCAGTTTTCGGGTTAATGACTAGCAAATTATTGGGCATTCCCGCCCAAATCAATCCTTGTGGACTAATAGCTAAGGCTTGGACGGTCGTCCCTGGTAAATTGTCGATTCGGTCCATAATCAAAGCGCTGGCGGTATTCACTCGCACTACTCCATCAAGAGTCCCAACCCAAAGTTGACTTTCAGCATCTAAAGTTAGAGCGTTAGCACTGACACCAGGGAGATTTTTTAATGTCGTCATGATCAAGCCTTGGTCGGGGCTAATTAAGACTAAGCCGTTATCTGTTCCTGTCCACAAATAACCCCGCTTGTCAACTAACAAAGACAACACTCGTTTAGAAGGCAAAAATAAATTTTCCGCTGTAATTTCGCTGGTCCGGGGGTCTACTCGCTTTAATCCCTCATAGGTTCCTACCCACAAGCGTCCAACTTTGTCTTGGGCTAAAGCACCTATGGCGACATTCGGTAAACTAACGTGAGCTAAAATCTTACCAGTGTTCGGGTCAATCCGCGACAACCCCTGCCAAGAACCTACCCAGAGATTGCCTGTAAAATCACCGAACAATGCACTAACGCGATAATCTGTTTCTAGCAAACGCTCCCGCAATCGCCGTTGATCGGGTAATTCGTCAATTCTTGGCGGTGGTGGAGAAGCTGGGTAAGCAGGGGTAAACTCGGATTTTGGCAGAACACGACTATCAGTTTTTTGGGTGGTCGCCGTTTGTGCGATCGCTACAGTACTCACTCTGGGTAGAGCTACTAACAACAGCAGGGTAGAACCAATTAATAAACTAATACGCTTGCAAAACAATACCACGGTCACATTTCCTTTGGAGACATTTCCCATAGCCATCGCCTTAACTGGCTTTGGGTTAATTTCAGTGTTCCCCTACTTTGTATCTTTTTAAACTAGGAATTGCTAATTGCTAATT
>CAZZYE010000626.1:0-5160 GCA_964658145.1 uncultured Stigonema sp. | reverse complement strand
ACTGCTTCAATTTCGCCTAACTCAATGCGGAAACCGCGTATTTTTACCTGATTGTCAATTCGTCCCAAGTATTCAATATTGCCATTAGGTAAATAGCGTGCTAAGTCCCCAGTTTTATATAATTTACTCTCTCCTGCCTCCTCAAAAGGATTGGCGATGAACTTTTGTTGTGTCAATTCCAGACGGTTGAAATAACCCCGCGCTAACCCTGCACCACTAATATGCAATTCTCCTGGTACACCAACGGGTACTGGATGCAGATTTTTATCTAAGATATAAACCTGGGTATTAGCAATAGGACGACCAATAGGAATAGAGACATCTGGACTGAGTGACGTTGGGATTTGATAATAGCAAGTAAAAGTTGTATTTTCTGTTGGGCCGTAACCATTAATAAGTTGACAATTTCCTACAGTTTCGATAAATTTATGGACATGGGGAACAGATAAAATATCACCACCTGCTAACAGTTGACGTAAGGGTTTTAAGGCATCAATATTTTCATCTACCATTAAATGAAATAAACCCGCTGTTAGCCAAAGGGTAGTAACTTGGTATTGCTCAATAACTTGTCCTAATTCATTTATTGATGGAGTGTTGGAGGGGAATATTATTAGTCTTCCACCGTTAAGTAAGCAACCCCAAATTTCAAAGGTTGCAGCGTCAAAGGAGATAGGAGCAAATTGTAGAAATACTTCTTGAGCAGAAAAGCTTGCATAGTCGTTTTCTTTGACTAATCGAACTACACCTTGATGGACAATGCTAACACCTTTGGGTTGACCTGTAGAACCAGATGTGTACATTACATAAGCTAAGTTATCACCTTTGATGCTAGTAGTCGGGTTCTGTTGTGTTTGTTGATTAATGATATCCCAGTTTATGTCTAAGCAAATTACACAAGCTTTGCGTTCGGCAAAGCCGCGCCGGAGGCGATCGCCTAGTTTGTTAACTAGTTTTTCTTGAGTCAAGACGACTGATAGCTGAGTGTCTTCGAGCATGAAGCTTAATCGCTCTTGGGGATATTCTGGGTCGAGAGGTACATAAGCAGCACCCGCCTTGAGAATCCCCAACATTCCCACCACCATTTCTAATGAACGTTCAACACATAACCCAACCAGTACTTCTGGTTTAATCCCAAGGGTTTGTAGATAATGGGCAAGTTGATTTGCTCTTGCATTTAACTCAGCATAGGTCAGCTGTTGATCCCCAAATATCACCGCCATTGCATTGGGTGTTTGTTCTACTTGCGCTTCAAACAATTGGTGAATACATTTATCTTTGGGATAGTTTACTGCTGTTTTGTTCCACTCCACTAGAAGTTGATGACGCTCCTCTAGAGAAACAAGAGAGTGCAACTCATAACGTCCTTGTGGCTCGCTCGCCATTGCCGCCAGAACCCTATGATAATAATCACTAATCCTGTTGACTTGTTCGGAGCATAGTTCGCAGGAATCGTACTTCAAATTCAGTGTGATCTCAGATGAGTTGGGACTAACGCTAAATTGAGCAAGAAAAGTAAAGTTTGTTTGTTCAAAAAACTTTCCATCTAGTACCTGCAAATTATCGAGTCCCAGCACCTGTTGGTAGACATGGAAATGGGTGAAATTAAACGCCGTCTCAAACAGAGGCTCACCGCCCAAACTCCTCTGGATTTCGGCTAGTGGATAGCGACGGTGTGGTAACAGTTCACGTTCTGCCGCAAATACTTGCCGCACTAGGTCTATCCAAGTGCCCCCAGAAAATTGCAGGCGAAATGGCAATGTATTTAGGAACAATCCCAGGACTCGCTCACCATCATTTTGCTCAGGTCGTCCGTTAGCTGCTAAACCCGTTAGTACATCTGACTCACCACTGAGGAAATTTAACACTCGCAAATGGGCAGCCAACAGCACACTCTTGAGTGGAACTTCTGTGGACTGAGCCAGTTGTTTTAAGCCTGCAAAAATCTCAGGGGATAAAGTTACCTCTTGCACACCAACTTCTCGAACATTGGTATTTGTTGGGACAGAAGACCAGCGGGGCAACTTGGTGAAAGTGCTGTCATTTAGCTTTTCACTCCAGTAGCGCTGAGTCTTGGATGAAGCGATCGCCTGTTGCTCCAACGCCACAAAATCCCGGAACGCAATACTAAATTGTGACGATACATAATCGACTGGTTCGCGCCATAGCGACATGTAACGCTTAAGTAACTCACTCATCATCGAAGCAACACTCCACCCATCGAGAATGGCATGGTGGAAGCTCACAGTCAGATTAAATGTCTCCTGTGTGCGACGATGAATAAAGAAACGCACTAAGGGAGGATGAGTCCAATCAAAGTGCCGTTTCTTTTCAGCTTCAAACCAAGCAGCTAAGGCCTCTTCTTGCTCAGAATGATTCAAATGATACCAATCCTCCACCTGCAAGGGAACCTCAACTTGCTGATGAACCAGTTGCAACGGGATACTGAAGTTACTAAGCTCAAATGAAGTCCGCAGTACAGCGTGATGATTGACTAAATCTTGAATAGCGACCTGCAAAAGTTGAACATCAAAAGGGGTTTTGAGGTGGAAACTAAAAATGTCATGATATACTGCACTATCTTGGCTGTACTCACTGTGGTAAATCATTCCCATTTGCAGCATAGCCATAGGATAGGCATCTTCTAGACCTGAAGGTACTTGCTGTTTGTCTGCTTGAGAAATGAGACTGAATGGTTGAGTTAATTCTAATTTTGTAGTATCATTTTCTTCGGTTTTCAGATCTTGGACTAACTCGTGAATTGTCTGATGTTGGAATAGCTGTTGCACAGAGAAACTCAAACCTTGTTCTTTAGCTTGAGACAGCACTTGAATACTACGGATAGAATCGCCACCTAAAGCAAAGAAGTTATCATTAATACCCACCTGCCCAATACCGAGAACATTAGCCCAGATAGCGACTAATATTTTCTCTTCTGGAGTGCTAGGCGCGACAAAAACATCTTCTAGTTCTGGCCTTGCAGTGTCAGGTTTTGGCAAAGCGCGGCGGTCTACTTTACCATTTGCTGTCAGTGGTAGAGCTTCTAACTGTACAAAAGCACTTGGTACCATGTAGCTTGGCAGTTGGTTGGTGAGGAAGCGACGTAGTTCTGCGGCTGTGGGAGATTGTTCTGTCTTCGACACTACGTAACCCACTAAACGTTCGTCCCCCGGTTCATCCGAACGTACCACCACCACACTCTCCCAAATGGCTGGGTGTTGCACCATTAATGCCTCAATTTCTCCCAACTCAATGCGGAAACCACGAATTTTGACTTGATTGTCGATGCGTCCTAAATACTCTAACTCGCCATTTGGCAAATACCGTGCCAAGTCCCCTGTTTTATATAGTCGCGCTTCGGGGTTGTTGCTAAAAGGATGAGAAATAAAGCGTTCTGCCGTCAGTTGAGGACGATTGAGATAGCCACGCGCCACCCCTTCCCCACCAACGTACATCTCGCCTGCAACGCCAATCGGCACTGGTTTTTGATATTCATCTAGCACATACACCTGTAAGTCGGGTATCGGACGACCAATGACACTGGCTGTGTGATTTAAATCGGCTTTGCTTAATGGACGGTAAGTGACGTGTACAGTGGTTTCCGTAATCCCGTACATGTTCACTAACTGGGGCAAGGAGTCGCCATGTCGCTCAAACCAAGGCTGTAAACTCTTCAGTTCTAAGGCTTCCCCACCAAAAATTACTAGGCGTAAGTTTAAGTTGCCAACAGTTGCCCCTGACTGTTCTGCTTGAATCAACTGGCGGAAAGCTGAAGGTGTTTGATTGAGAACTGTGACTTGCTCAAGACACAATAACTCATAGAAAGATTCAGGCGATCGCGTCACCAAGTAAGGCACTACTACTAGTCGTCCACCATACACTAACGCACCCCAAATTTCCCACACGGAAAAGTCAAAGGCGTAAGAGTGGAACATTGTCCACACATCATCTTGATTGAAGTGATACCATGCTGTTGTGGCGGCAAATAGACGCACTACATTGTAGTGGTTGACTAAAGTACCCTTCGGTTGACCTGTAGATCCTGAGGTGTAGATGACATAAGCTAAGTTATCAGTTGTAGAACCAGTAACAGGATTGTCTTTACTTTCTTTCGATATGTCTTCCCAGTCTTGATCTAAGCAGACGACACGCGCGGTATGTCCTGGTAAGCTAGTGAGCAATTTCTCTTGAGTCAACAGTACCCGCACCTGTGAATCATTGAGCATATATGCCAAACGGTCAGTAGGATAGTCTGGGTCAAGTGGCACATATGCCCCACCCGCTTTGAGAATGCCCAAGAGTCCTACCACCATCTCCAACGATCGCTCCACACACAACCCCACTAGTGTATCTGCTTCCACACCCAATGAGCGCAAGTAATGAGCCAACTGGTTAGCGCGACAATTTAACTGGTGGTAAGTCAGCTGTTGATTTTCAAATACAACTGCTACTGCATTCGGGGTACGCTGAACCTGTTCTTCAAACAACTCATAGATACACTTATCCTGAGAATAATCCGCTTGAGTATCGTTCCATTCAACTAATAACTGTTGTTGCTCAGGTTGTGTTAGCAGTGGTAATTGAGAAATTCGCTCCTCTGGGTTAGTAACAATACTTTCCAGCAATGTCACAAAATGCCCAGTCATCCGCTCAATTGTGCTGCCATCAAATAAGTCAGTGCTATATTCCCATACACCCACCATTCCAGTGGCAGTGTTTTGCATTGCTAAACTCAAATCAAACTTTGCTGTTGCGCTTTCTGCAATCAATGGAGTGACACTTAACCCAGTCAACTCTACTTGAGACATAGGCGCATTCTGAAGTGCAAACATCACTTGGAACAGTGGTGTATGGCTGAGGTCTCTTTGTGGCTGCAATGCTTCCACCAGCATTTCAAAAGGCAAATTCTGATGACCATAGGCATCCATTGCCATGAACCGAACACGAGTGAGTAATTCGCTAAAACTGGGGTTGCCTGCCAAGCTGGTACGCATCACTAAGGTGTTGACAAAAAAGCCAATTAACCCTTCTATCTCACTGCGATCGCGGTTAGCAATAGGAGACCCTACCAAAATGTCTGATTGTCCTGTATAGCGGTAAAGCAGGGTATCATAAGCTGCCAACAGCGTCATGAACAAGGTAACTCCTTGCTCCTGGCTC
>CAZZYE010000625.1:0-5164 GCA_964658145.1 uncultured Stigonema sp. | reverse complement strand
TCCCTGTTCCCTGTTCCCTGTGTTTCTTGAAAGTATATTAACTATTTTGATCAGGTTTTTCTTGAGCATAATTGCGGCGCGGCTTGTCGTTAGACATGGCTTTGAGTTTTGATGTGAAGGAATCTGAGCGATCGCCCCTTTGTGGAGTGAATTGCCCAATAGGAGGATGATTGGTGGCTGGAGGGAGAAGTTTTTGCTGTTGATAAGAGATTGATTGTGAAGACGCAGACAGTTGCAGACGCTGTGACGCAGTTTGTAATCCCCAGATACTGCGCGCTTCTGGCGAGGAGGATTTTGATACATCAACGTCCCCTTCACTCCTCTCCACTTGATAGTCGCCTCGATCCCTTGTGAGTGTTTCCTCACCTTTCAAGGGAATTTTTTGCGCATTCGCCATTGCGGGTAATGATGCAGAATTGCTCAGTTCTTGGACATTCGTGTTTTTCTTAACAGGGGGTAGGGTTGGTGCTGATTGTAAAGTTAAGCTTTCTGGAAATTTGTTGCAAATCAGGCGTTCAAATTCCATGTTGAAATGAAAAATAGCCTGCCCTCGCCGCCGCCAAAAAGCTAAGATTTGCTGCACCGAAATCGCTTTGTAGCGACCTTGATACAATGCTTCAATTACAGCCAAGTGTAGCCAACCAACTGAGTATTGCTTTTGCCAAATGTCAACTAGCTCACTGGGACTATAGCCACTGAGGTCAAAGCTATAGTGAATTAATAAAGCTCTTGCCAAGTCGGCAGAGGTGTTCGGAACTGGTGTCAACATTGGGCTTTCGGCTTCAGGCAATAAGCATAAATTCTGCTTCCATCCCATATAGCCTACCGTGCTTTTAACTACAGTTTGTTTTTTTCAATCTACATTTTTCCGGTAAAAGAGGAAACAATATAGGGGGAATTAATTGCTGGTGTTCTTCCCGTTGCGACTAACGCCTGATAAACCATTGCTGCGACTTCCCCTCGTGTTGCTTCTCGATAAGGCTGCAGAAGCTTGGGATCTGGATAATTGACAACAATTCTTTGTTGTGTAGCAGTAGCGACTGCTGTGCGGACAGAGTCGGGGATGGTAAAAAAGTCGCTGTAGCCAAGTAAGGCATCGGGATGAACCGCAGACAGGGCAAGTCCATTAACTAGGGATACGAGTACCTGTAGCCTGAGTACATTTTGCTCGGGGCGGAAGGTGCGATCGCTTTTTCCGCCGACAAAACCGCTTCGGGCTGCAATTTGGATGGCGCTGTAAGCCCAATAATCCTTTGGTACGTCGATAAAATCAGGTGCTTGGCGTTTGGTAATTGGGTTAAAGGCATCTGCCACGAAAGCGGAATAATGAGCGCGAGTCATTGGATTATCTGGCTTGTAGCTACCATCGTTAAAACCACGAGTTAAATTCATACTCACTAATGCTTTGATAAATGGTTCTGCCCAGTGTCCCATAAGGTCGGTGAAAAAAGGAACATCTACATCGGGTTTGACTATGTAGGGACAGACAATTGCTTTTTCTTTGCCGATTGCTACCAATGCCTGATAAATTAATGCCGCCACCTCGGCGCGAGTTATATCCCTAAGTGGTTCTAATTGTTCGGTTTGCGGGTAGTTCACAACTAGCAGGTTTTCAGTAGCCACTGCTACAGCATTCATGGCGTCATTGGGAATTTGGTCGCGATCGCTGTACACACTCAAAACATTTGGATTGCCCCCACTCAGTTTTAATCCATTCACCATCGAGACAATGGCTTGAATCTTTGTTAAGTTTTCCACCCCTCTAAACGTCCCATCCGGAAATCCGTTAATAAAATTCATACTTACGGCAGGTTCGATAGCTGATGCTGCCCAAAAGTCTGGTTTGACATCTGTAAAGTTGTATATGTGATTGCCCGCAGGTAACTGAAAAACTGACGTAACTACAGCAGCATATTCAGCGCGAGTCATGGGGGCTTCAGGAGCAAAGGTGCGATCTCCATTGCCGCCGATCAAATCTTTACTCACTAATGCTTCTACAAAAGCCGTTGCCCAATGCCCAGCCAGATCGGAAAAACTAGATCTCACCAATATCCTGTTCGGTGTGTCTTTTTCTACATCGATAAATTCTACCAAACCTAATACATGGCTAACACTCAAGTCGTTGCCTGCAGAAACTACTTTACTTGAAGTAGTATTTTGCACATCAAACTGTTCATTGTCGCGAAAAATGTTACCAGCACTTTCTTGAGGGCTGCCAAAGTCAGGGACAGCGTTACCGTTAATCAACAGTCCGCCTTGTGTATTTTTTTCGATGAGATTATGACGCAATACAGGTCGTGCTTCTCGTGATAGAGCGATCGCTGTACGGTTTTGTGAGAGTTTGTTGTTTGCTACCATTGGAGCAGCAAAGTCACTAATTGCTATACCCAAAGCATTTTTTTGCAAAACATTTCGTAGCACTTCCCCTTTGCTACTACGTGCCATTACTAACCCCCCGGCAGCATTTTGGACAAACACATTGTCCAAAATTGCTGGTTTAGCAGTACCGCTGACAAACACACCTTCCCGACCACAGTTAATAAAAGTGTTGTTAGCTAAGGTGGGTGCAGTTGATTCTATCCAGACACCAGTACCTTTTGCCGTGGCATTCGTAACCGTCACACCCATCAGTCGGGCATTACTTAGTAATAGCAATGTAATATTTTGCATACCAAAGCTTGGGCTTTGATACTTACCACTACCCGAAATCACGATACCTTGACCTTTAGTTGCTTCATTACCCACCACCATCACCCCGGCGGGAATGACTATCGGAAATACTTCATTGGTAGCAGTGCTATAAGTTCCAGATGCTAGCTGAATAATTTTGGCTGTGGTGGTTCCTCGTAAGGCACGGGTGAGAGTTTTATAAGGGTATGACCGTGTCCCAGTATTGGCATCATTTCCCACCACAGGATTGACATAGAGTGTGGTAACGAGGCTAGAGTTCACCATTGGTTGTTGAGCGGCACATGTGTGAATTATGACAATAATAAATAACTTTATAATTGTCTTCTCACAAGGGGAAGCCCACCAAGTTGTGCTAGTAGCCCTCAGACTGTTCGTCTGGGGCTACACAAACAAAGCCTGCCGCCGCAGGCTCTATATAAGTCCGCGCAGGCGGACTTTGTTCGGGTAGTACTTGACGGAAAATACTATAAAATAAAACGCAAGTAAAAGCTTCAGCCAAATATAATCTGACTTACATTCGATTTAGCTATGAACGTAGAGGAGTTTTTTCAGCAGCTAAATGAAATGCGATCGCACCGACAGGCTATAATGCCAATGCCCTTACACAGTGGATCGTTACCGGAAGAGCTTGAAGAAGTTTTCGAGGAGATCAGGATCGCCTTTGAAGAACTGAAAGTAGCTCAAGAGCTACTTTACGAGCAGAATGAGGAGTTGCGCCAGAAGAACGAGGAGCTAGAAACTGCACGTAGGCTTTTGGAATCTGAAAGCCTACGTTACCAAGAACTGTTTAACGAAGCACCAGATGGCTACTTAGTCACTGATTTAGAAGGGACGATTCAGGAAGCTAACCGTGCCGCCTTAACGCTGCTCAACGTCTCGCAACGATTCATCATCGCAAAATCGGTGTTCAACTTCATCGTCGAGCAAGAGCGTTCAGTCTTTCAATCCAAACTCATTCAGCCACGTCAAGGGGATTGGGTGCGGGAGTGGGAAGTGCGCCTTTTTCCCAACCGCCTTCCGCCCATTGAAGTTGCTGTCACGGTAGCTGTCGTCCGTAACCAGGAATACAAGCCAATTGCTTTGCGCTGGCTGCTGCACGACATTACAGAGCGCAAGCGTGCCGAAGAACAACACCTGCACAATGCGTTTCACGACGTGCTCACAGGCTTGCCGAACCGAGCTTTGTTTATGAGGCGTTTGGAACGAGCAGTCTCTGTCAGCAAACAGCTGGAAAATTATCTATTTGCTGTACTTTTTCTTGACTTAGATCGCTTTAAGGTGATCAATGACAGCCTTGGACATATTTTTGGAGACAAGTTGCTGAGCGCTATTGCTTTGAGACTATGTTCTGTGTTAGATTCAAGAATCACCTTATCCAGACTTGGAGGAGACGAGTTCACAATCTTGCTAGAGGAACTCAAAGACATTAGCGAAGCACTCAAGGTGACCGAACAGATACAAGCGGAACTGAGATTGCCCTTTGTTATTGACTCTCAAGAAATATTTACCACAGCGAGTATTGGCATCGCCAGTAGTGTCATAAGTTATGACCGACCGGAAGACATCTTGCGTGACGCTGATATCGCCATGTATCGTGCCAAGAGCTTGGGCGGAGGGCGCTACGAGATGTTTAACACAGATATGCATGTTCAGGCAGTGGCACGTTTGCAGTTGGAAACGGCTTTGCGCCAAGCCCTTTGCCGTTCGGAGTTAAGGATTTACTACCAGCCGATTGTATCATTGCAAACAGGCTTGATTCAAGGTTTTGAAGCTCTAGTCCGCTGGCAGCATCCACAATTAGGTCTTCTATCGCCATCTGAATTTATCCAAGTAGCTCAAGAAACTGAGATCAGCATCTCTATCGACCGATTGGTACTTGGTGCTGCTTGTCGCCAGACACATCAGTGGCAAAAGCAATATCCCTCATACCCGCTCAAGACAATCAGCGTTAATATTTCCAGATGGGAGTTTGCTCACCCCGACTTGATAGAACACATATACCAAGTCATTAAGGAAACCAACTTGGATGCACGCAGTTTGAACTTGGAACTTACGGAAAGCGTAATTATAGAAAACAGTTTATTGGCAACTCAGAAGCTTGAGCAATTGAAACAGTTAGGAGTTCAGTTATCCATCGATGACTTCGGTACAGGCTATTCATCATTAAGTCGTCTCCACCACTTTCCGATTGATATGTTGAAGCTCGATCGCTCCTTTGTCAGTAGGATGGGTTGTGAACGGGGAAATATAGAGATTGTTGAGATGTTAGTGACGCTTGCCCAAAAACTAGGTGTGGAGGTCATAGCGGAAGGGGTGGAAACATTTGAGCAACTCGAAAAGCTGAGAGAGTTGAAATGTGAATATGGGCAGGGATATTTTTTCTCCACACCATTGGATACTTCCGCAGCAGAGGCGTTGATTGTGTCTCAAGCAAAATGGTAATTGAATGGAACAGGGAACAGGGAACAGGGAG
>CAZZYE010000624.1:1795-5165 GCA_964658145.1 uncultured Stigonema sp. | reverse complement strand
CTTCATTTTTAATTTCGCATTTTTAATTTTTAATTTAATTCCCTACTCCCTAGCTTTAGGATGGGAGAACTGAGAGGGCGACTTGAAGTTTTCCACTGGTACGTTTTTCAGCGCCTTCATCATAAAATCGCGCCAGACGGGAGCGACGAGAACGCCACCTGTGGCACCGTGAGCCAAGGTTCTGTTGTCGTCTCTACCCACCCAGACGGCAGTAGTTAACTGGGGCACCGTGCCGACAAACCAAATATCCTTTTCCGAGGAAGTTGTTCCCGTTTTGCCTGCTGCAGGGCGATCTAGTGCGGCATGTTTACCAGTACCTTCAGAAATTACCGATCGCATCACATCGAGAACTGCCGCTGATGCCCAAGGATCGAGAACTAGCTGTGGTTTAGGTGTATTATCTAGCAACACATTACCACTACTATCAGTGACACGGGCAATGACCGTTGCCGGAGACTGCCAGCCATAATTAGCAAAGGTAGCATAGGCACTAGCCATTTCTAACGGGGTGACACCGATCGCACCTAAAGGCAAAGAACTTACAGGTTCCATCGGACTCGTAATTCCCAAAGTGCGGCAAGTCTCCACAACTTTATTCATCCCCACAGCCTTCCCAACTTTGATCACGGGGATGTTGCGAGACTGAGCTACAGCATATCGAATCGACATCGGCCCACCAAAGCTATTATCGTAGTTTTTCGGATAGTACCAACCGGTACCATCTCTATAGCCTACTGGGGTATCAGAGATTGTCGAGTCTGGTGTAAACTTACCACTGGCAAAGCCAGTATAGTAAACAAACGGCTTAAAGGATGATCCTGGCTGCCGCTGGGCTTGAATTGCTCGGTTAAACTCGCTAGTTTTGGAATCTACGCCACCCACCATTGCTTTGATAAAATGAGTGCGCGGATCAATTGCGACTAAAGCCATTTGATTCTTGGATAATCCTTCCCCAAGCAGTCTTTCATGCCAGCGTTTTACAGTTTCCTCTGCCATTTCTTGGAAGTCGGCATCAATGGTGGTTTGTACCCGCATTCCACCTTTGAGCAGTGCCTCACGACCAAACTTTTTCGCCAACTCCTGCGACACGGCATTTGTCACATAAGGTAGGGCACTACCTTGAAATGACCTAATTTTGCCTAGCTTAATTTTTTGTTTGAGGGCGTCGTCGTGTTCAGCCTGAGTGATCCAGCCTAACTCCAGCATCCGCCCCAAAACTACTTTCTGCTGCTCTTTAGCCTTAGCCATGTTGACAAACGGGCTGTATTGTTCTGGCGCTTGGATCAAAGCTGCCATCATTGCTGACTCACCTAAGGTTAAATTTTCAGCTGACTTATCAAAGTAACTGCGTGCTGCCGTCTGCACACCATAATTGTTATGACCCCAATAAACTTGATTGAGGTACATTTCCAAAATTTGGTCTTTGGTAAGAATTTGCTCCAAACGAATAGCCAGTACAGCTTCTGCTATTTTGCGGGTAAATGCACGTTTTTGAGACAAAAACAGGTTTTTCACCAACTGCATGGTGATTGTTGAACCACCTTCCTTCACTCCACCTGCTGTCCAGTTGGTTACAACAGCACGCCCGACACCTTTGGGATTGATGCCGTGGTGATAGTAAAAGTCGCTGTCTTCGCTTGCTAGTACTGCACGCTTAAGTTCCGGAGAAATTTTATCTTGAGGTACAACTTCCCGATTAGCTTCTCCGTGAACACTCGCTAACAACTTACCCTTAACGTCATAGATGTAAGTCGTTTCCGACGGAAAGAAATTACGTAGCTGTCTGACATCTGGCAAATTACGGAAACTAACGGCTAAGCCAACTAGTCCTCCCGCGACAACAGAACTTGTCAGCATGGTGACTGACAGTAGAGTAGCGCCAGCGATCTGACCTACTCCTTTGAAAAAGTCAAACCCTGATGAAGCCTGACGTGGCTGCTTATCTTCAAAAGTCCTAGACGACACGCTATCCCACTTCCTCACTTATAAATATCAGTGTAATTTCTTCGGCAAAGCAAGGCGGTTAATTTTTTGTAATTATATTAGTTTGGCATCCTAAAAATTCGACAAATTGCCAGTGACTATAACCAACCCAACTTCCACAGTCCAAAGCATAGTTAACAGTCAACCTCCCATTATGACGCAAAATTTTTCTTGGCTGCATCGTGGTACAGCTGAAATTTTCCCACAACCAACGGATTCTGACAGTGAAATTGAAAGTCTAGAAAAGCGATTGGCGACTACAGACCGACCTTTGAGGGTCAAATTGGGAATTGACCCTACAGGTGCGGATATACACCTTGGTCATAGCATACCAGTAAGGAAACTGCGAGCTTTTCAAGATGCAGGTCATACAGCAGTACTAATTATTGGTGATTTTACAGCTCGCATTGGCGATCCGACAGGTAAATCTGAGATGCGTCGCCAACTAGAAGAAACAGAGGTGTTGCAAAACGCTCAGACTTATCTTGACCAAGTGCGACCTATATTGGATTTTGACACACCTGGGAGGCTAGAGGTGCGCTATAACTCAGAATGGCTCTCTAAACTAGACTTGGGCAAAATCCTGGAGTTACTTTCAACTATGACAGTAGGGCAGATGCTAGCTAAGGAGGGATTCGCTGAACGTTATAGAAATGAGAATCCGATTTTTATCCATGAATTCCTCTATCCCCTGATGCAAGGCTATGATTCAGTCGCTGTTGAGGCAGATGTGGAATTAGGCGGAACCGACCAGAAATTTAACATTGCTGTGGGACGAGATTTGCAGCGCCATTTTGGGCAAAAACCGCAGTTTGGGTTGCTACTGCCGATTTTGATTGGCATTGATGGTGAGCAAAAAATGTCCAAGTCTCTGGGGAATTATGTGGGTTTATTGGAACATCCATTTAATTCGTATCAGAAGCTGCAACAAGTTTCAGATAATCGTCTGGAACAGTATTTTACGTTACTGACAGATTTACCTTTAGATAAGCTACCAGAAAATCCGCGCGATCGCCAAAAACTGCTGGCACAAGAAATCGTCAGACAATATCATGGCGAATCCGCACTCGTTGAGATTGAAAAAGGTGAAGTCCCTGAGTTTTCACTTTCACAAGTCCCGTTTCCGTCTAAGTTGACCTATATCCTCAATGCAAGTGGCTTGTGCAAAAGTAGTTCTGAAGGTAAACGCAAAATTCAAGAGAATGGGGTGCGTTTAAATGGTGATCGCGTTACCGATATCGATACAACTTTCCAAAACCCTGACGAATTATCCGGACGAGTTTTGCAAGTGGGTAAAAATAAATTTGTCCGACTTGTACATTAATGTTAGTAGTTAGTTGTTAATTGTTAGTTGTAAAAAATACTACTAACAACTAACTACTAACCA
>CAZZYE010000624.1:0-1785 GCA_964658145.1 uncultured Stigonema sp. | reverse complement strand
GAGTAGCGAAGAGCGCACCCTACACATCTTGAGGATTTACCTATATTAACAACCCTTCGGGTGACGCTCCTTCGTCGCTAACGCTTCGAAGATCGCCAGTCGCCTCTGTCGGGAAACCCTCCTCATGCGTGCTGGCTCACTAACCACTAACTATTACAGATGAACCCTTCCGATCAGATTATTGTTCCCTTAGATGTGCCAACATTAGAAGAAGCGATCGCCCTTGTTGAAGGGCTAGAGCAAGTCAGTTTCTGGAAAGTTGGTTTAGAGTTGTTTGTCAATACGGGACCGAAAATTTTGGAGGTGCTAAAATCTCGTTCAAAGCGGATTTTCCTCGATTTGAAGTTTCACGACATCCCCAATACTGTCGCTGGTGCTTGCTTGAGTGCATCTCGTTACGGCGTCGATTTATTGACTATTCACGCTACATGTGGTAGAGATGCGATGAGCGCAGCAACTGAGGCAGTACAAGCAGGGGCTGCAATGGCAGGTGTGAAACCGCCAAAGTTAATTGCAGTTTCGTTGTTAACGAGTATTTCTTCCAGGCAATTGGCGTTTGATTTAAAAATTCCCCTAGAACTGCCAGAATATTCCTTGGAAATGGCATTGATGGCTCAACAGATGGGGTTGGATGGGGCTGTTTGTTCGCCCCAAGAGGTAGCACAGTTGCGGCAAAGTTGTGGAGATGACTTTCTGCTAGTTTGTCCTGGGGTACGCCCGACTGGTGCTGATGTGAGCGATCAAAAGCGAGTGTTCACACCAGCGCAAGCACTTCAAGCTGGAGCAGATTACCTGGTTATTGGGCGTCCGATCACCGCATCTGCCCAGCCTGAGTTAGCCTGGAAGAAGATTTGTGAGGAGTTAGCAGAAATTAGATGAAGTCAGGAGTCAAAAAGAAAAATTATGGCTTGTGGCTTATAGCTTCTGGCTTATCGCTTTTGATCTCAAACCCCGCTTCTTCCTCGTCCTCCTCGTTCCCAGTCTTAGACTGGGAACGCATCCAGGGAGGCTCTGACTTGAAAATAGGGAGTGGGGAGTGGGGAAAGAATATTTTCATTGCTTGATGGTGAAATTTTTTTCATCGCGACTCCCTCCCCGCTCACAATTAAAAAACCTCCAAAGAATATGAAGCGGAGCCTCAGAGTAGGCATTCCCACGCAGAGCGTGGGAACGAGAAAGAACCTCACTCCGAGCTTTTCTTCGCTTGCGGAGAGGGGAGCAGTCAATGGGGGGGTGAGGTCTGTTTGCTCTAATCAAAACATAGAAACATTAACTACTCAACTTTTGCGGGATTTACCTAGCTATGCCAATCGCGCTAGTCAACGTGCTCGCCCCCCCCTCTTAAGCCGGACACCTGACGTTTACAGTTATATGATGGTAGCAGGAAGACCAGAGTTCGCACCCCTGCCTCTTAACCCTAGTGGGTATAGTACAGATGCACTAAAAACTACTTCCGAAAAAGTTGATCAAGTATTTTTTACTACTTTAGAACGGCAATACATACAAGGAAAAGCGGTTGACTTACAGCAATTTCACTGGCTATTTTTAACAAAAACAAAGAGTGGTTGGCGTCTAGCGATGATGTTTTCCCAAATTGGTTATTATCCAGCTACAAAGCCACCTACACCGCCAAGGGATAGCAGTAACGGTGTGGTTGCCCAAGCGATTAATGCTTGGTTGCGAGACTGTCAAGCAGGAACGGTAAGTCGTGCAATTTCTACGAACTCGGAAGATTAATTTCATGACTTACGCATTGACCAAAATAATTAAAAATTAAAAATTAAA
>CAZZYE010000623.1:3423-5171 GCA_964658145.1 uncultured Stigonema sp. | reverse complement strand
GGAAAAACATCTAAATAAGGCACATTTAATTGATTACAAACCAAAGCAAACTGTTTGGATAACTCGGTAGTTCTCTGCTTTCTCTGATTATCTTCCTGACCTGCATATGGCGCTGGACCCACCATTAAAACCGGATATAGTTGTTTAGCTGCACTCAAAATACTGTGCGCATTTGCGATGGATTTTGTGAATTCAACACGACTTAAACCGTTTTCAACTGTTGTATCATTCAGTCCAAAAGAAAATACAACCCTGCCGTCGTATTCTTTGGGTAGCCGAAGTGATACTTCCTGTAACCAACGATTTGCTATATCAGTACTTGTATCCCGCCTAATTCCTAAATTATAGTATGTAATATCATAACCTTTTTTATTAGCATTAATGCATATTCTTCCTGCCCAACCAAGAAATTCTGGGTCGCCAGTACCGTTGACAAAAGAGTCACCGACGAAACAAATTCTTACTTGTGGTATTGTTGAATTCACTTTATTTAGAATACTATAGCAGTCTGATTTGAATTTAAAAAAAATCTAAGTATTTCTAGGGTGTGTTAGGACGCAGCAGTACGACACCAAGAGATTCGGACGATACCGTACTCTCGTCTAACATACCCTAAGTGTATTTCAAAAATCAAATAGCAATTCTATATCTAATTTTCTCGTTCCCATGCAGAGCATGGGAATGCAGTCAGTGGGGCTGCTGCCTCATTGCAAGCAAAATATGGAGGCTCTGCCGCCAATTAGGCATTCCCAGCAGTCGTGCTGGGAACGAGAAACACATTGTAAGGGCGCGGTTTCCGCGCCCCTACTGAATTAAATATTCAAAATATATTATTGTACGTACATCCTAGGTTAATCTATAAATAAACATTAACATTTAAAATAAGATGTTAAGACTTATTACAGACTTTGACGGTCCCATTATTGATGTTTCCGAACGGTACTACCGCGTCTATCAATTCTGTTTAGAAAAAACCCGACGCTCAAACCAAGAGGTAAAACAACTTACCCTTGCCGAATTTTGGCATCTGAAGCGATTGCAAGTTCCCGAAAAACAAATCGGTATAGCTTCCGGTTTAGATGAAGCGCAGGTAGAAGAATTCGCCCAGATACGTCGGCAAACCGTACATACAGAACTATACTTCCAGTACGATACCCTCGCGCCTGGTGCTGTGGATGCACTGTTAAAAATTCAACAAGCTGGAGTAGATTTAGCAGTAATGACCATGCGGCGAGTTTGGGAACTGGATTACGCCTTCAAAAAATTCGATTTAGGTAAATTTTTTCCGGAAAATCGCTGTTACTGCCTTAGCAACGACTACGTCAAAACCCGTGATATTGATGATAAACCTTTATTAATGGCACGGGCAATAGGGGAATTACCTCCCGTTGCTGATACCTGGATGGTGGGGGATACAGAAGCCGACATTGCTGCTGCTAAAAAACACGCTATTCCGGTGATAGCTGTAGAGTGTGGAATCCGCGATCGCACTCGACTAGAACTGCACCAGCCGAACTTAATTGTTAAGAATTTAAGTTCAGCTGTGGATTTACTTCTACGTCGATAGTTGTTGGTTGCTAATTGCTAATTGTTGATTGCCATTAGCCCTTCGGGTGACGCTCGTGCCTCGTTCGCGATCCTCGAAGCGGTAGCGACGTTCGTAGCGTCAGCGTCTCCCCTTGGGAGAAGATCGCTGCGCTATCGCAGATCCTGCAGGCGGGTTTCCCGCCGTAGGGGCTGTCTCACCA
>CAZZYE010000623.1:0-3413 GCA_964658145.1 uncultured Stigonema sp. | reverse complement strand
AATTAGCCATTAGCAATTAGCCACTAACCACTAACGAAGGAAGCTATTAATAAGCCACAACAATACAAACGTCACGACTGTAGAAAATTGATTCACACTCAGATGAGTAAATTGCTGTATTGGTAGTATCAGCGAGTTAGCAACTAGTCCCCCAGCGATTAAGCCCGTTATTAATCCGACCAGTGTCAACAGAACTGCTCGACCGAACTTACCTTCCTTGCGCTTGAGAAAGTAAATACTAATACCCACTCCCAGCACCAATGCCAACTGCAAAGCTTGATCGCCAACCGTTGGATAAAACACACTGATGGCACTCAAGCCCAAATACCAAGCTCCGGGTAATAGTACATCCCTAGGAGAAGGCTTATCCAGCATTCGTTGCAGCCATACAGGGGACTGCTCGCGAGGGGCAAGACTTTCTTTTAGCGGCACTTGCAATCGAGCTTCTGGAAACCGTATGCGTTCAGGCACTTTGATTTTGCCTTCTTGGCGCATCCGCAGGCGCTCCATTAAAATCGCATCATAAGATGCTTCAATCATTTCTAGACGCTTCGTATCGCCTCTGTATTGCTCTACTAGGCGGTTACGAACATCTTGAATTTCATCGAAGCTAGCATCCTCTGACACCCCAAGTTTTTCGTAGGGATTTTGATCGCTCATGAGAGTTGATTACTGAGAGGCTTAATCAGCAGCAGTCTTTTGTTGAAGAAAAAACAACTTTAGGTTTTCAGTCGCACGAAACCAATGCCTCGTTCGACTTTGATGTCCTACCTGGATAGTAGCACGGGTAAGTTTAATCGATCTGGTAATTTTAACTATAGTTACTTTAACATATCGCCATAACTCCGTGTATCCCCTCATGTCGTTCATTAGTTGGGGCTTTACTCTAGAATTTGAGCTAGGAATACCTAAAAGGCATTTTTTTTATGACAAAATTATCTTTTATCTTTAAAATTTGGCAATTGACAGTACCTTGAGCAAGTTTTTGATAATAACGCAAGAATGCCTTGTGTCATCAACCGCATATCGATTTAAAATTAAGGCGTTTTAAACGAGCGAGCAACTGGGTTAGTAAAGTGTCTTTTTTTACCCAAGTGCTGCGGTTGAAATCAGAGCATCTGCGTAACCATTCACAAGGTTGACAATTACAAGCCTAAAACTAAAGTGCCTGGGTGGCATTACCATAATATTGGCAATTAAAACGCCAATAATCCTGATTAGACTAGTTTTTGAATAATCCGGGATTGCTTACCTTAGCCTTGTAGTTTCTTGTTGCCTTCTTTTCGCGAATACTGCGTTTTTTTACGCGTTGTGCCAGTTAATCCTATAAATCTTTGTGCAAAGTAATGGTCATGGCTCCTGCCAAGATTCTTGTAGTTGATGACGACCCTGCGGTTCGGAATTTAATCCAACGCTTTTTAATTAAGCAGAATTATCAGGTGGAATCCGCCGAAGATGGCAAGACCGCCTTAGCGACTTTTGAGCAATTTAACCCAGATTTGGTGATTTTAGATGTGAATTTACCAGATGTAATTGGGTTTAACCTCTGCCAAGAGATGCAAAGCCGTAATGGTGTTTTTGTTCTAATGCTGACTAGCCGTGCAGACGAAGCTGACAAGATTCGCGGCTTTTCTAAAGGTGCTGACGATTATCTCACCAAGCCATTTGGTTTGGGAGAACTAGAAGTCAGAGTAGCAGCTATATTGAGGCGTCAGCGCGTCGTAACTACGGCAGAACAAAAACGCCTAATATTTGAAAAACTGATGATTGATCCTGTGCGACGGGAGGTAGCACTTAACAACCAACCAGTACCCTTAACTGCTCTGGAATTTGACTTGTTGCATTTTTTAGCCAGCCATCCAGGTCGAGTTTGGCGACGAGCTGAACTAATCCAGGAGGTGTGGGACTATGAATATGTGGGTGACCAGCGCGTTGTAGACGTACATATAGGTCAAATTCGTAAGAAGATTGAAGCTGATGCTAGCCAGCCTGCATTGATTCAAACCGTGCGTGGCGTTGGGTATAAGTTTGAATGTCCTGCTCAAACCCACCAACAGTTAGAAAAAGCTCAGTAGTCAATAGTTAAAAGTTGATGGTGATGACTTTGGACTAATAACTAAGCTGCAAAAATAGTTAATTTCATTGACTTTACACAGGGCTAGTTTTATACAGTTATCCAAGACACACCATTAATCTAATTACTGCAATACTACGATAGCTACAAAATATGAAATTTCTTTAAGACATTTATTAGCAAACGGCGCTAGTTCTCGCTTGTTCTTTTCAAGAACCAAAAGCGCCGAAAAAACAAATCTTGATGCACCAATTCACGCCCTTAACTTCCCCCACGCTCGTTAGCAACTGTAGCTTTAAAGTAGGTGGGGGACTAAGAGGCACTATCAGCAATTCGCGATCGTGTTGGTAATAACAAAGCAAATCATCAGCCAATCCAAGTCTTGCTTTAATCCCACATGAGAGCGCCAGTAATTGTTTGTTTAGGCATCCTGACAAAACTATTGGGATCTTCCCATTTCTAGCAGACTACCTTTTTGGTTGTGATTTTTCCTCCAACCGAACGGTTGCTTAGAGTCACTAAAATCTGGTTATGAGGAACGCTACATTCCACCGTGTAACTCGCCTAGGTGCTTGGTACATTTGCTGTATCAGAGTGAATCGTCACGCATTTCTGCTTAGCAGTGGTGAAACAAAGTCTCCAAATAAACACGAGCAGCACGGCGATCGCTATCTCCATTTTGAAGTAAAAATAGAGACAACGCTGCCGTCAGTACTCGTGTTTCGTCCCAATCCGGATGTTTCTCTAAGTAGTTTTTGAGAGATTCATGTAGTGTTTCGGGAATTTCTGTAAAAATGCTAACTGTTGCGTTCATAAAATTTTTCGCCTTTGAAGTTCATCAATGGGGAAACTTGCTTGTAGTAGAGCCAAAGGGCGTCATGCCCTCGGTTCTTAGCCTTGTCCGACAATTTGCGCCCCCCAGATCTGGCAATTTAACACACTTGCAAGGGCAGACTACAAAACCAAGTCGCATCATTTTGCAGCAAAAGGGGGTGGTGTTGTCAATGCGGCGAAATGTTAAGAAGCTATTGAGCAAAAATAAACATCTACGAAATAATCAGGCTTTGAGGTTAGTTTTTGTAACACTTCTTAATATTAACTCAGTTTATGAGGTTTCTTGTCACTGCCATGAAACAATCCCCAGTAAAACCGCAACAGCTGATGACATCGTGTACTCTCTGTGGAAAACTTCCAAAGCGCCTGTGGAAACTCTGTGGAATCAGTGAGGAAAAATCCAGTAAATGATAAGAATTACAAAAACCAAAATTTTTAGGGCGTAGGGACGGGGTCAACCCCTTCTCCCAAGGGGAGACGCTTCGCGAACGGGGAAGTCAAAAGT
>CAZZYE010000622.1:1673-5177 GCA_964658145.1 uncultured Stigonema sp. | reverse complement strand
TCCCCACTCCCCATTCCCCAAGGAATACATAAAATGCCAGTCAAAATAGAGCTTTTAAATCGTTATCAACTGCGTATTAAAGACAATAACTTGTTGCTTCTACCAGGAATAGAAATAAAACCTAGTGCAAGTTACAACTTACCCCATATTTCCCGAATTGATATTTCTGTCAGTGGCACACCAGAAGAACTAGCAGCACAGATACAAACTGTATATAAAAGTGTCAACTTTTATAGCACAAATAAACTACTTAGACTTTCTACCCCGCAACGATTAAAGCAAACCGATTGTTGGTGGGATAAACCTTTACCAGCAGGCGTCAACTGCAATTTGCTAGTTACTGTAGAGTATTTCGACTCTGACAATGGGACTGGCGATCCAAATCTATCTGCAACCAAAGCCTCTACATCTGAGTGCAATATATGGACTTTCGGAGATATATTATTCACACCAATGTTTGTCAAAGAGCCATCTAAACCTGAACCAACTCATGAAAGCAAGAAGCCAGAAATTACCTATCCAGGCTGGTTCGCTATTGATTTTGGCACGTCTAACTCCACAGTTACACTTTACGATCCCAAAGTCATTGTGACTCCAGATAGTTTGCCAAGCGAGCAAGAAGTGCGGTTGCGCGATCGCTTGGCAGTGTGGCTAAATCAATGTCCTGTGGATGAGTTACCAGGTATAAGTCGTGATGCTTGGGATGCAGAGTGGCAAAGGTTTCTCAATGAACTTAATAAAATTTCATTTCAGTCCCCGCTCGGAATTGCGACAAATCAATTGCCATCTTCATTAAATAAAATACCACACAATCTCGGAGAACAACTATTTCGTGACGTTAACAGTATCGACTTGTTAGACGCTTTGCGGCAGATAGAAATTTGTCTCAGCAAACGCCTACCTTGGTTTCGTCGCGCCGCCAGCAAACGGTTGAACCAGATATACCACGAAGTCTTCCGCGTACCACCTCTAGAGTGGCAAAGTTTGATACCAGTAGAACTCGATAAAGACCGTCGTCTAAATGAAATTCCCAGTGAATTAGAAGTCGTTAGTCTAGAACCTTCTTTAGCAGAGGACGATCCGGCAAAAGTTAAAGTCATCTTGGGAGAAAAAGCAAGGCAACACAGACTAAACGCCATTGGAAATGGAGAGGAGATTGAAGGCAAATTCCTCCACTCACCCAAACGCTATTTTGGTCAAGAACGCTCTTTCCAAGTCACACTCAATGGTAACGAGGACACAATTCAGGTTAACAACCTACTCCAAGCTGCCTATGCTGAACTGATAGAGTTGACCGAAGCATACCGCCGACGTTACCCTGGTAAATGTTCCGAAGGCAAATTCTACCGAGCAGTGGTGACTTATCCAACAATTGCCTCACCATTTGTGCGTCGTGAGATTGAGAATCTGGTAAAAAAACTGGATATCGAAGATGTGCAGATGGCTTATGACGAAGCGATATCAGTAGCCATCTTCTTCCTGTGGCGTGAATTTGGCGGTGATTTGAACGTGGGGATTGAATCTTTTAAAACTCGCTGTCGTTACAACGGGGATAAATGGTGGCAAAATGTCCTAGTTTTAGATATTGGTGGGGGAACTACTGATTTAGCGCTGATTCGCTTGACACTACAAGAAATTAACCCATTTGAACCAGGTGAAGACCGAGGCGATGGCGGACGTTATTATAAACTTACCCCCAAACTGTTAGGCTCTTCTGGTCATTTGCAGTTAGGCGGCGAACTGATCACACTGCGACTTTTCTTGCTACTGAAAGCGGCGATTGCTGACTGTCTGTTAACAGCAGTCATCGAAGAACGCTTAGCAAAAGATGTCTTGAAGGTGCAGCTAGAGGAATTGAGCGATCGCTTCCTTGATGGTGGCAAATTCCACTCCGGCTGGCTATTGGCTTGTGTAGATAAGGATATCCGAGAAGGCGAAGCTTACAAAGATGCTTTAAATGTGGCGGAAAAAGTACTCCCCACCCGTTGGAAAAACTCACCATCTCGGGTACAAACCTTTTACAGCCTTTGGGAACAAGCGGAAAATGCGAAAATCACACTCGGACAAAAGCAGCAAAAAGATACAGATGTACCAACCTTCGTCCTCGACGGGCAGAAAATTGCCGAACTGCTGCTACAAAACGACATTCAATTGCCAAACGAGGTGATTGAGAGTCTGAGTGTGACGTTAACAGTACAGCAATTTGAAAGGGCAGTATCTCCTGTGATTCAAGAAGCTGTAGGTATCGCTAAAGGGCTTGTAGAGAATGCGTTATCGACTAAGTTTTCAAATCAGCAAGATTCCCAAAGCGATAAAGAGCAAGTAGATTGGTTGATTCTATCAGGAAAAACCTGCAATCTGGAATTAGTTGAGCGCGAATTATACCGGGTATTTAGCAAGTCTGACTATTTGGTGTGGAACGAAGAGCGAGTCACCTTTGAACCTGAATATACCAAGCTAGCAACCTCTGCCGGAGCTTGCTTTGCTGAGAAGCTCAAGCAACTGGGTTTCGCCCCTCAAGAGTCTAAAGAATTGCTGCGTAGAGGAGCGAACCAACTATATATAGATGTCAAAAATTTGTTTTATTTTCTGCCATGCTCTTTTAAGAGGGAGGTTATTGGGGGAAGTTTAGATGCAATTTTTCAAGCAGGTCAAGAACTGTATCAACTCAACGCTGATGATGCTATGGCGAAGTATCGCAGTAGTTGGCAGGGAATGCAATTGACCAATAACATCATCCGTCAAGACTTTGAGAATATAAAACCTCAACTTTGGGGCAGCTATAACGGCGACGCTTTGATGAAAAAACTGGAAATGAATGAGGATGATTTTAAAAATCAAATCAAAGTCCAGTTTGAGATTAATCAAAAGCTCGATATCGACTTGCTGCTTTGTCGGGGTAATCCTTACTACTTAATTCCTGTGAATATTCCCTGCCTTGATGCGGCAAAAGCAATCTTGACTTCAGCAGTGATTTCTGAAGACAGTCAGGTAGTATGCGATATTGCTGTAAATGTCGCCGAATCGGCAAATGCTTTGAAAACAGATGCTCATACTGTGGTATTTGCTGCCCAGAAAAACTACAGCAAGGATTTAAGAGTTTTTCGATATGACGATGGTACTGTGCAGCCACAAGGAATTGGTTTAATTGCTGAATTACCTCCTTTTCCTACAAGTCGCAAGCACACTTTCTACTTCCAATTTCATAATCCAAAATCTAATAATTGGGAACTGATTGGCGAATTGCCTCAACCAGAAGTTAAAAGCGAGTATCCTTGCCGATATTACGTCTCTCTTAACGAGAAAGGGATTCTACGAGTACATGCCTTTGAGGTGCCTTACTGGAAATCAACAAGTCCAGAATGCCTCAAGCGAGAGGGCTGCGTTTTTCGGGACACTCTCCAACCGCAACCTAACGATGTTAAGGCAGAACGAGATCCGTTTTCTGGAGAACATTAGTTAGGGGGAGTGGGGAGTAGGGAGTGGGGGAAGTCGGGGGAGTAG